>JBNJGC010000019.1:0-23747 GCA_051747405.1 Pseudomonadota bacterium | reverse complement strand
ACCCGAGGTACTGGAGTGCCTGCTGGTCACCGGCCAGGACGCCGACTACCAGCTCAAGGTGGTGGTGGCGGACATGGACGCCTTCCAGCAGCTGCTGCTGGAGAAGATCACCCGCATCGAGGGTGTAACCGGGGTGCACTCAAGCTTCGTGCTGAGAAGGGTGTTGGACAAGACGGCGTTGCCGGTGTGACGTAAGCTGCTGCCGGGTGCTATGACTATATGGTATTCAGATCGGAGCTACCCGAAGTAGTCCGGTATGCGACCGTAGCGGAAGTTCCAGGGTTTATCGGTTAACTTCCGCTGAACGTCATGAAGCTGACATTAAGTTTCATCTGACCACAAAATAGAAAATAGACTAGACTTTCACCACGATCTTAACTTGGTTCTCTATCGCAGTATACAGCTCGACATCAACCTCTGGCGCACGAATGGAAATAAGCAGGGAATAATCCGCACGCTGGTCGTAACGCTCAAGTTTGGGGCGCGTTTTCCACCAACCACTGACCGGAAACACTGCCAGCATTCCTCGACTGGCCAGATCTGCCGCCGGTCCTTTCCAAATATCAGAATGCAAACTGCCACGGTGGCGATTGCGTGTACCTAGCATCCACTTTGGGTCGTCTCCACTGTTGGTGCTACTGCCTTCGTCTGCATCTCTGGCCGCCAGGTTAATGCGATGGCGGAATTCATCGTCAGACTCATGTGGACGTTTAACTTCGAAACGCAATCCGTGGGATTCATAGCGATAACGCGACTTGATGCCCCGGTTTGAGGGGTTAGGTTCTATGAAGTAGGAGAGTGTCACCCGCATTTCTACTTCAGTTTCGCCCAAAGCCTCCAACTCCGCCAAAGGCCAGGGCAGCCGGTGCAGGTTCATGTCTCGCAGTTTGGGGGCGTTTGACCCCTCTCGCATGAAGGGATGTAAACTATCTTCACACATCAGGGTAAGTGAATTTTCGACACTCCATAGAGCACTCACAAGGTCTGGTTGTCCAAAACCGCAATGGCGGACTAGTCGCGCTACATCACTCTTATTTGGGTTGTCTGGGTTGGCAAGAAACTGCTGCTTCATGGCCGGTGTCCACGCTGCAGAATGGACCATTAAGCCCCGGATGGTTTCTTTGCGTAGCTCGGGATACTCTGCAATCAAGCGGGCTGCCATTCTCGCAGCCAGAGCGCTTGCTGCACTGGTTGCTCTGGTAGTCGTAAACAACCTCGCATTGATATCTGAGTTCGTTGTCAGGAGGCTTAGGCTGTGCATCCATGCAGAACCAACTGTATCTTTTGCCGCATTACCTCCCTCAAAGACCACATCTGGTTTAAGTGGCCAATGACCCTCCCAGATATGGGATGTGGTGCTGAATGGACTCAAGCCGCCGGATGGCGCAATTGGGTTGTAGTCATCCGTATCCGGCTCGCTAATGTGAATCAATTCTGTACTGGCACCAACAGTCAATGCATTCCACGCCTGTCCCGGATCATGAATGCTGTCAGTACTGTTGCTGGCGGGGGATTCCGCCCACGCATTCGGATCATCGATATTGCCAGCAGATATGACAAACAGTCTTGGGGTTTCTCCCTGATTGTCATAATCCACTGCCAGGCGATCGATAGTGGCTGACCAAGCAGAAGGTCGTCCTCTGTCACGGGCGTCCTTAGCGGTTACTGCCATGCTAAATACTCGCTGCCTGTTAGGTGCGGTAACAGCAGGCCGGTTAACCGCCTCGATGGTCAGGTAACCATGGTGATCCGGGTCTCCATTGTTAGAGTGATTCTGGTCCAGCAGCTTCACAGACTCTAACCTGTGAAAAACTTCGATGGGGTCGTCAGGATCAAGAACGGATGTCAGGTTACCCAGCAGTGCAAGACCGGCCATCTCCGTCCCATGACCTTCGTTATCGTCAGTACCCCATCCTGGCTCCACGGTATGGGTGTCTTGTGATGAAATCGCTGGGGCCAGCAGCGGGTGTGCTTCGTTGACCCCCGTGTCCAACAGGCATACGTGAGGAACCGCTTTACCCGCGTTAGCTACTGTTATCCGCTGAAGCAATTCATCTGCCCATTCCGGTTGTTCTTCTGGTGGTAGTGAGTCAAAGAAATCCGCCGTCTCTTTCGCCCGCCGCAGTTCGGCGATACTATTTAAAGCCAGTACGGAGTTCTGCATCTGCTGCAGAGAGCCATATGCCAACAGCACTGTCCGTTCAGGAAACTCAATCTGACCCTTGGCAACGCGGAAGTTTAAACTCTCTGCCAGTTGCGTAAACTGCTCAACAACCTTGCCTCTGTCGCCTCGAACCGGTAACCATACTTCCCACCAGAACGTCTCCTCGATATCAGCAGGGAAGACATCGGGATCATCCGTCCACAGAGATTTGATGCTGGCAACCCGGATGCTGCGGATCGCATCCAGGAGTTTCTGGTTTTTGGGGGTTCTTGTCCCTTGTTCTTCATTGATACGGTCCTTGTTCTCATCCAGATAGGCAGTAATCTTGTTTTCCAATATATGCAGCTTGCCATCAGGCACGGATACAGTAGCTAAGGTCATGTTCTCTTCATGACGGACATTCAGCAGCTCAATTCCAGATGCTTCTGCTGCCAGCGACTCGAAGGCCAACTCTATATCGGGAAAGCTCTCGAACTCGATCTGCAATCCAAACCCTTCCTCCATACCCATTGATTCTTGTTGGGTACGGGCCTGCTCAATGGCTGGCTTTAGATCATTGAATTGTTGCTGGAGTCCCTGCCCATGGGCCTGTCGGTTTTGGCGAGGCACTTCGCTATCTCCGCCACCACCCACTGCTGGCCTGAACGGTTCAGGCTTTGCCGTGCTATCAAGAATGAAATGTCGCTTTGGCTTAGATCCGTCTACTGCCATGAATCTTTATTTCCCTGTTCGTTTTCCGTTGAATCGGGCCTTGGCATGGGAGCGCTCTTCAATAGCGCGTCGAATGTCAGCTTCGCTGACTTCTTCCTTCTTATCGATCACCGCTTCTTTCAATACCTCATCACAGGCACGAACAATCTCGGCATAACTTAATCCTTGTGCCTGACCAGAAAGTCGTTTCCAAGAAGCCCCTTTTCGGGCCAGCTTCCCCAAGCGGGTTTTCAGTAATTCTGCAATCCTGGCATCATCCGGTAAATCGTAATGCAGAATGTCGTCGAAGCGGCGGAACAGGGCATGGTCCAAAATTTCGGGGTGGTTGGTCGCTGCTACAATCAGGCTGTGTGAGTCATCCTGTTCGATCATCTGTAAAAAGCTGTTGAGGATGCGCCTGACCTCGCCAACATCATTCTCCAATCCGCGCTGCGAACCGATAGCATCAAACTCATCGAAGAAATAGACACCCCGTGTGCGGTCAGTAGCATCGAATACTTGGCGCAATTTGGCGGCTGTCTCGCCCATGTATTTGGTAATTAGGCCATCGAGGCGCACCTGAAACAGTGACAAGCCCAGCTCACCCGCCAGTACCGAGGCGGTCATCGTCTTTCCTGTCCCTGGAGGTCCGACCAAAAGTAGCTTGCGACGAGGTGCAAGCCCGTGCGACAGCAGGCGGGATGCCTGTCGCTGTTCCCGGATTATTCGCTTTAGCTGGTAGTCCAGGTGATCGTCGAGAACCATCTCACCCAGGCGGTTCTTGGGGAAAGAGGCATGGAGCAGTCCCGCCAGTTCCCCCCTTGGTCGCCCGATGGGCACAGTCTTGTCCTGCCCCTTTGGTGGTAGGCCTCGCCTAGCTTTGGCCTGATCAACCAAGTCGCGCAGTTCTTCAGCCAGCTTGCCGTGGCCAATCTTCGCCTCATGGGCCGCCAATTGCATAGCAACGGAGTAAAACCGCTCATTATCCCCTTCAACGTGGGATTTCAATAATGCTTTCAATTGGTTAGCAATTGCCATGACAGGTCTCCTCCGGTCTTGAGTATACCCTGAATTCCCTCTTTACCCTATCCCCGATAATAACCCTTTAATTCTCCTGCCTTGGCCTACTTTTAGAAAATTTCCCAACGCCTTCCCCGCCTACAAACCTTAGCCAACTCCCTTTGTGTCCTTTTCGGGATCCTGAGGCTAGCATACCTATTTCCTGATTTGCTGAGTGACAGCTTTGAGCCGCATAGCGGCTGTTAGCCATGCCGCAATTTCATGCCCGCTACTGGCCGAAAGTAGACGCACAAAACGCTCTATTTTTTCATTCATGCCGCAGGGCGTCGATGGGATCGAGCCGGGCGGCTTTGCGCGCGGGGAAGTAGCCGAAGAGCACCCCTACCGCGGCGGAGAAGAGGAAGGCGAGGAGGACGATCCCCGGGTTGAGGATGAAGGGGATCTCCAGCATCCCGGCGAGCACCCAGGAGGTGACCAGCGCCAGGACGATGCCGACCACGCCGCCGAAGGAGGAGAGCACCACCGCCTCGACCAGAAACTGCAACAGCACCTCCCGCTCCAGCGCGCCAATGGCCAGGCGGATGCCGATCTCGCGGGTGCGCTCGGTGACCGACACCAGCATGATGTTCATAATGCCGATACCGCCGACGAGCAGGCTGACCGCGGCCACCGCGCCGAGCAGGGCGGTGAGCACGCGAGTGGTGCCGGAGAGGGTCTGGGCTATCTCCTTCATGTCGGTGACGCGAAAGTCGTCCTCCTCGCTATCGCTCAAGCGACGCCGCTCGCGCAGCAGCTCGGTGACACGCTCTTTGGCCCGTTCGGTGGAGGCGCCATTGAGCACCGAGATCTGGATCAGCCCCACGTCCTGGTCACCGGCGATGCGGCGCCAGAAGGTCCGCAGCGGGATCAGCACCACGTCGTCCTGGTCGGTGCCCATGGCCGCCTGCCCCTTGCTCTGCAAAAGGCCGATCACCTGGCAGGAGAATCTGCCCAGGCGGATCTTCACGCCGATCGGGTCCTGTGCACCGAACAGCTCGGCGCGTACCGTCTCGCCGATGATGCAGACCGAGCTTCCGGAACGAAGCTCCGCGGAGGAGAAGTGGCGCCCTGCCGTCAGTGGCCAGTCCTTGACGGTGAAGTAGTCGTTGTCGGTACCGGTAACCGTGGTGTTCCAGTTGGCGTTGCCCAGCACCACCGTGGTCTGGCTGGTGGCGGTGGCGGAGACCGCGCGCAGCGACGGAACCTCGCGGCGTACCGCCTCCACATCCTTTATATCGAAGGGGGGCGCCTGGGTGGTCTGCCCCATCCCCAGGCGCTGGCCGGTGCGCACCATCAGCAGGTTGCTGCCGAGGCTGGTGATCTGCTCGGTGATCTGGGCGGTGGCGCCGCCGCCGAGGGTAACCATGACGATCACCGCCCAGACGCCGATAACGATGCCGAGGATGGTGAGGAAAGAGCGCAGCAGGTTGCGGCGTATCTCACGCAGGGCGAGCAGCAGGGCGTTCCAAATCACTGCTCACCCCCGCCGTTGTGCTCGATCCGGTCGATATTACCGTCGATAAAGTGGACCACGTGGCGGGCGTAGGCGGCCATATCCGGCTCGTGTGTGACCATGACGATGGTGATCCCCTGTTCGCGGTTGAGCTGATCGAGCAGTGCCATGATCTCGGCGCTGCGCACGCTGTCGAGGTTGCCGGTAGGCTCGTCGGCGAACAGCACCTGGGGCGCGGTGACGATGGCCCGGGCGATGGCCACCCGCTGCTGCTGGCCGCCGGAGAGCTCGGCGGGGGTGTGGTCGACCCACCTCTCCAGCCCCACCCGCTCCAGTGCGCGGCGGGCCATGGCGTGGCGCTCGCGCAGCGGGATGCCGCGGTAGATGAGCGGCAGCTCCACATTCTCCAGCGCGGTGGTACGGCTGAGCAGATTGAAGCCCTGAAAGACAAAACCCAGGTAGTTGCGCCGCAGCAGGGCGCGCTGGTTCTGATCCAGCGTCCCCACCTCGACCCCCTTGAAACGGTAGGAGCCACCGCTGGGGGTATCGAGACAACCGAGGATATTGAGGCAGGTAGACTTGCCCGAACCGCTGGGGCCCATCACGGCGACGAAATCGCCCTGGTCGATACGCAGCTCCACACCGCGTAGTGCCTGCATCTCGGCCACGCCGCTGCCGTAGATCTTGGTCACCCCGGCCAGCTCGATCAGCGGGGCCGGCTGTTGCGCCTCGGCCACGGCTACTTGCTCTCCGCCTCGAGGATGTCGGTGATCACCTGCATACCCGGCTCCAGCGGCCCGTCCACCACCTCGGTATGGATGCCGTCGCTGTCGCCCACGGTGATGGCCAGCTGCTCGGGCTGCCCTTCGCGCAGCACCCAGACGCTCTTCTGCCGGCCACCTCCATCGGCAGGGCGCTCCCGCTTCTCTGGCGACGGGGGACGGGGCATGAAGCTCATCACGCCGCCGCCGGCCCCTTCATCCATCACCGGTGGGGCAAAGCGCAGTGCGGCGTTGGGGATGAGAAGGGCGTCCTCGATCTCGCGCACCACGATCTCGGCGGTGGCGGTCATACCCGGCAGCAGCAGCGCCTCGCTGTTGTCGACGGTGAGTACCGTCTCGTAGGTCACTACGCCTTCCCGGGTCTGCGGTGCCCGGCGTACCTGATTGATGTGGGCGCTGAACTGGCGCTCGGGGTAGGCGTCGACGGTGAACTCGGCGGCCAGGCCGTCGCGGATATTACCGATGTCCGCCTCATCCACGGCGACGATCAACTCCATTTGCGTCAGATCCTCGGCCAGGGTGAAGAGCACCGGGGTCTGCAGCGAGGCGGCCACGGTCTGGCCCGGCTCCACCTTGCGATCCAGCACGATGCCGTCGATGGGCGAGCGGATGGCGGCCTTCTTCAGGTTGGTCATATGCCCCTCCAGGGTCGCCTCGGCCATCGCCACCTGGGCGCGGGCGCTGGCCACCGACGCCACGGCGCGGGCGCGGGAGGCCTCAGCGGCATCCACATCGTTGTCCGAGCACATCTTCTTCTTCGCCAGCTCCTGGCAGCGGGCCAGTTTGACCTGCATCTCCTTTTCGGTGGCGCGCGCCTCCTGCACCCGTGCCTGGGCCTGGGCGAGCGCGGCGCGCCCCTCGGCGATGCGGTTCTGCAGCGCGGTGGTATCGAGGCGGACCAGCACCTGCCCCTCCTCGACCCGGTCGTTGAAGTCCACCTCCACCGTGGCGATGGTGCCGGAGAGCTCACTCCCCACCTCCACCTGGCTCAGCGGCTCCAGGGTACCGGTGGCGGTGACGCCGAGGGTGATGTCGCCGCGCTCGACCTGGGCGCTCTGGTAGCGCAGCTTCGTCTTACCATCGCCGCTGAACGGACTGAAGAAGTACCCCACCACCAGCAGCAAGGGCAGCAGCAGCCACCACCAGCGTCCGCGCCGGCCTTTGCGGTGCTCGCCCAGCCCCAGGGTTTGGTTAATCTCGTTGTCGTCAGTCGCCATTGTCTCTCTGTCCAGACCGTCTCATAGAATCAAAAATATTCACCGCAAAGCTTCCGCTCCCTGCTCACGCTCCTCGCCTACATCCATGTAGACGAAGGCGTGGAGTCGCAGAGGGTTACAGTGTGTCGTGCGGGCTTGATCCGGCATCCATGGTTTGCTGTCGATACTGACAGACATGGATTTCGGCTCCAGGCCGGAATGACATAGTCGAAACCCTCTGCGTACTTTGCACCTCTGCGGTTAAGAGTCCGCCTTAATCCAGCGGCAGCCGCAGCTCGATGCAGAGTCCGCCGCCGTCACGATTGTAAGCACTTACTTCCCCGCCATGGGCCGCCACCACCTGGCCGGTGATCGCCAGTCCCAGGCCGTAGCCGCCGCTGTCGCGGTCCCGCGCCTCGCCTACCCGGGCAAAGGGCTCGAACATCTTGCTCAGCGCCGCCTCCGGCACACCCTCGCCCCGGTCACAGACCCGGAGCAGCGCCTGGCCACCCTCATCAGTCAGGGTCACCTCCACTCGCGTCGCCTCGGCAGTATAGCGCACCGCATTACGCACCACGTTCTCGATGGCCGAGCGCAACAGTACCGGATCGCCACTCATGCTCAACCCCGCTTGCGCCTGCAGCTCGACATGGCGGCCATGGGCCTGTGCCTCGAAATCGGCATCGTCGGCAATGGTCTGCAGCAGCGGCGCCAGCTCGATGAGGCGTCGCTCCAGCACCGACTGACCCGACTCCAGCCGCGAGAGGGAGAGGAGGTTACCCACCAACTGCTCCAGCTCGTCCGCCTCCTTCTCCACCCGCTTGAGCGACTGGGCCGGCTCGGCGCTGCGCTCAGCCAACTCCAGGGCGATGCGCAGCCGGGCCAGCGGCGAGCGCAGCTCGTGGGAGACATCGCGCAGCAGCCGGCGCTGACTCTCCAGCATCTCGCGCAGGCGCTCGGCCATGAGGTCGAAGTCGCGCCCCAGTGCGGCCACCTCATCGCGCCCTTTGGCGTCCACACGCACCGCCAGATCCCCCTCGGCCAGGGCCTGGGCGGCTCGGCGCAGCCGCCGCACCGGGCGGGTCAGCAGCGTAGCCAGAGCAAAACTGACCAGACCACTGATCAGCAGCGCAATAGCAAAGCGGCCCAACGGCGGCAGACTGTGCAACCGCCCCCGATCGACCACGGTGGCGAGCAGCAGTTCACCCCCGTGGCCTCCGACCGGTGCAAGCAGCAGGAAGTGCCCCCGCCCCAGGCGGCGGATATCGGCCTCGTGGGGCAGCTCACCGAATGCGTATTGGCGCAGTCTGGGCGGCAGCGGTTGACGAAACACCGGTTCGCCGCGCCTGTCCAGAAGCACTATCGGGCGCTGCTCTTCGCGGTGGATGCCGCGTAACCAGCGCCGCATCGGGCTAAGCCCCTCCTCGCGCAGCAGGGCGGTGGCGGTCTCGGCGTGGGCGCCGAGCCAGTGGCGGCTATGCTCCAGCCGGTCATCACCCCAATTGCGCTCGACCAGGTACATCGCCCCGCCGAGCAGGATCAGCGTCAGCCAGAAGGCGAGGAAGATCTTGCCGAACAGGGAACCCATCAGTGTTTCGCGTACTGATAGCCGGTGCCGCGCACGGTGTGGATGCGTGGGCTGCCGTCGGACAGGGGGCCGAGCTTACGCCGGATCTGCGCCATATGGGTCTCGATGCGCCGGTCGTGGGCCTGCAGCGGACGGCCCAGCCCCTCGCCGGCGAGCAACTCCTTGCTCACCACCTTACCGGCGTGACTAACCAGCAGCTGCAACAGATTGAACTCCGCCCCGGTCAACGCCACCGGCTCGCCGGCCACGCTGACGCTGCGGCTGCCCGCATCCAGCGCCAGGTCGCCGACGCGAACCATGTCGCCTGCGCCCTCGTTGCCACTGCGACGCAGCAGGGCCCGCAGCCGCGCCACCAACACCCTCGGGCTGCACGGCTTGGCCACATACTCATCGGCCCCCAACTCCAGCCCCACCACGGTGTCGGTATCCTCGCCGCGGGCGGTGAGCATCAGCACCGGCGTCGTGATCCGGGGTTTAATCTGCCGGAGCACATCGAAGCCGCTCATGCCGGGCATCATCACATCGAGGATGATTCCGTCCCATTCGCCGCTCAGCGCCAGATCGGCACCACTCTGGCCATCGTGGGCACTCTCCACCGCAAAGCCCTCGCTCTCCAGATATTCGCCCAGCAGCGAGCACAGGTCCCGGTCATCGTCGATTAACAGTATCTGCGGCATGCCTGCTCTCACCTTTGCTTCAGCCTAATAATGCGTCGCCGCCGCCGGCGAGAAAAGCGCCGAAGCGCGCTTTTTGCACTTCTTTGCATAACTTCACCCAGCCCGACCCAACTTTAACCGTGATACTCCTACACTTCTTCTCAACGTCAACCGGCGTTACCCACAGACTCAGCAACAGGAGAGAAGAGATGAAATTTTCCGGCAAAAGCATAGCGCTAATCCTGGCAGGCAGCCTGCTGCTCGGCGGCACCGGCGCCGCCCTTGCTTACGGCGGCGGCCACTTCGGCAAAGGGGGCTGCGGGCACCACGGCGGTTCCATGCACGGGGTCAAGCGCCTCGATAACCTCAGTGACGGACAGCGTGATCAGATCAGGGCGATCATGAGCGAGCAGCGCGAGGCGATGCGTGATCGCAAGGACAAGATGCGCGACAGCCGCCGCGCCCTGCGCGAGGCGATGCAACAGGGCGCCGATGAGGCGACCCTGCGTCCGCTGGCGGAGAAACAGGGTGCCGCGGTCACCGAGATGATCATGGCGCGGGCGCGGGTGCGCAACCAGATCCACGCGCTGCTGACCGAAGAGCAGCGCCAACAGCTCGAACAGCAGCGCCGTGATCGTCGCAACGGTGGCAAGGATGATCACCGCCGCGGCCACGGCGATCGCTGGTAACGACTCTGTGGTCACCCGGTATAGGGCACCCCGTGGAGGCCACAGCCGGCAGCGCCGGAGCTTGCCGGGATGGATTCCGGCTCAAGACCGGAATGGCGCGGGGAGGTCGCACTTAAGAAAATAGCGTCAGCGGGGCGGCTACGACTGCCCCAGCTGCTTTTTCACACTGGCGACCTTGTCCTCCAGCGACTGCGCCTTGTCGGTACGGGTGCCCACCGAGACCAGCGACTGGATACGCGGCGCGCCCATCTCGTGCACCACCTCATGACAGCGGCGCACGACGGCGAAAACCGCCTCCCACTCCCCTTCGATGTTGGTACCGTTGGCGTGCAGCTGATAACTCAGCCCGGAGGCCTCCAGCACCCGCTCGCAGGCGGCCACATACTTCGACACCGACACCTCGGTGCCCACCGGCACCAGTTGCAGATTGACCAACGCCTCCATCCCATCCTCCCGTTTCGGTTCTAAAGACGAAAACGATCACGCCCCTGCGGCAGCCGCGAGCCCGACGGTGAGCGCGGCTTCGGGGCCTGGCGCGGCGCTGTGCCGCCGGAGGGTCCGGGGCGATCACCGCGCTTGGGCGTGGGCGTACCGCCAAGGCGGTTCATCGCCGTGGCGGAGCTGACCAGATAGGCGATGGCGACAAAGAAGACCCCACCGGCGATCAGCAGGCCGCTCAGCCCTTGACTCTCCTCCCCCTCCTGCGCCTGGTCCTGGGGCTCCGACTGCGACTGAACGCTCGCACCCCCCTCCTCTGCCGCGGGCATCGATGAGAGCGTCAGTAGTAGCAACATCACAATGATCTTCAATCCGTTACTCACGGCTTTATCCCCTCAGAACCAACTCAATTCAGGCGCTGGCACAGGCGCCGGTAGAGCAGTGACGGCTCCACCCCTTCGCTGCTGTCAACGTAGAGTGTCGCCTGCCGCTCCGCCTCGCTCAACGGCGGCCAGTTTGCCAACTGCCGTTGCAGCACCGCTTCATCCGCGTCAGAGGCATCCCCCTTGCGCGCCGCCAGGCGCTGCGCCAACACCGCGGCGGGGGCCTGAAACTCCAGCAGCAACCACTTGACCCCCCGCTCCCGGGCCAGGGTGATAAACGGGGCCCGCTGCTCACTGTGCTGACAGACCGCATCGACAATCACCGGATAGCCCGCATCGAGTACCACTCGGGCCAGCTCGGTCAGCCGGGCATAGGTACGGTCGCTCGCCTCTCGGCTGTAGATCCCCTCGCCGGGGGCGGCATGACCGTCCTCCTCGGGGCGCAGACCGTAGAGGCGTTTGCGCTCCACATCCGAGCGCAGACGGATCGCCCCCAAATGCTCCAACAGCGGCCCGGTATGGTGGCTCTTGCCGGAGCCGGAGGGGCCGCGGGTAAGCACCAGCACCGGTGGTTCGGGCCGGGTGTAACCCTCGGCCAGCAGAAGATAGTCCGCAAACTCCCGCCAGGCGTCGGCCCGTTCACGCTCCGCCAGCCCGTCCTGCCCGGCGCGGATGGCCGCCACCTTGGCCCGCACCAGGGCGCGGTAGACCAGGTAGAAAGGCAGCAGTGCCAAGCCGGCGTAGTCGCCGCTACGCTCCAGATAGCCGTTGAGAAAGCGCTGCGCCAAGCGCGGCTCGCCGCGCTGGTGCAGATCCATCACCAGGAAGGCGATCTCACTGATGAGGTCGATCCAGCGCAGTGCCGGATTGAATTCGATACCGTCGAAGGCGATCGGGCCGCCATCCAACCAGGCCAGATTGCGCAGATGCATATCGCCGTGGCACTCACGAATATAGCCCTCGCGCTTGCGGGCGGAGAGCGTCGGCAGCAGGCGATCGTACTGCGCGTGGCTCCACTGCTCCAGCTCTCTGAGCTGCGCCTGCGGCGCTTCGCCGCCGAGGTGTTCGCGGATTTGGGCGAAGTTCTCCGCCATCGGAGCCCATACCGCCGCCGGCTCCCCCTCCGGGCGCTCCGCCGTGGCCGCCGGGATCCGCAGGTGGAACGCCGCCACCATGGCGGCAAAGGCGTCGATCTGGGAGGCCTTCAGCTCGCCGCGCTCAAGCAGCCGGTCCAGCTGCGCCCCATCATCGAAGCGCCGCATCTGCACCGCGTACTCGATCGCCCCCTCATCCCGCCCCGGCTCGGGGGCCTCGGCTGTGCCGGCTATCGGCAGCACGTCCAGATAGATGCTCGGGGCGAGGCGGCGGTTGAGGCGCAGCTCCTCCTCGCAGTAGTGGCGACGCTTGGCCAGGGTGGAGAAGTCGAGAAACCCCAGGTCCAGCGGCTTTTTGATCTTGTAGGCGTAGTCGCCCACCAGCAACACCCAGGAGATATGGGTCTCCACCAGACGGAGATCCTCCGCACCATGGGGCCAACGTGCAGGGTCGAGCAGGGCGTGAATCAGCGGCGGGGTAGCTGGGTCGTTCACCGTATCTCCTGGTCATTTTCGTGTAACGCCACGGCGCTATAGTGCCTTTGCCTGACACAATGCGTAGGGGTTCTCCTACAGACAACGGCCATCCCGGATCCCATGATTAGCTTGGAGCTTATGGTGCGGCACCGCTAAGGGTTCGCACCAGTGATGACTACTCTACCAGTTCGAGGTTCACCATGTCGTGTAACGAATGTGCCTTTCAGGACGGACAGCACACTCGCCGTATCCCCATCCCCTGTAACAGCTGCCGTAGCGACGACAGCGACAAGGGCTTCTGCATCGCCTCACTCTCGCGTAACGGCTATGTACCGGTGGTCCTGCGCATCGCCGACCGCGCCCAGGCCGAACAGATCCTCAGCCGCGGGCGCAACAACGGCACCGAGCTGGAGCTGCTGCGCTGGTCCCCCGAAAAGGGCGCCTTTACCCTCACCAGTTAATGCATGTCGCGCAGAGTTCGCAAAGGGGGGAATGCCCATAGGATGCGCTGAGCCTGCGAAGCGCATCATGTTCGGGCTGGGCGCGGTAACAGTGCAGTGTGAAGGGCGGATCTCCGACCGCTCGGCGCCGCTATCCGCCCAGCTGGATAATCGGCAGGATGGAGAGGTAGAGCACGGCGAGGATCGCCAGCAGATAGAGCAGCATCCGCAGTGGATCCCGTCGCAACCGCCCGAACCACCCCTCGATCTTACCCTCGCGTCTGAGCCGCTCATACTCCTCGCGGGCGCGCCGGTAGCGCTCCTCCTGATAGACGTCGATAAGCCGCTTTGCCCGCTCCAGCTCCCCATCATCCCGCAGCCAGATCGCCGCCACCGAGATCCCCCAGCGCCCGGCTGAGGTCTCGTAGTAGTCGATGCGGTTATCGTCCAGCAACCGGCGGATATCCTCCGCCTCATCCTCGGGTACGCCGTTGAGCCTGAACAGCAGGTGTGGCACTACGCCTCCAGGAAACGGGTCAGCTCATCGGGCAGCTCGGGGCGGCCCCTTGCGTTGAGAGCAGTGCCGATGATCTTGGCGTTGAGGATCAGCTTCTCGTCGGGGAGGCGGTAGATGTCCTGGTAGAAGGCGAACTTGATCTTGGACTCGCGGCGCATCGTAAGGCAGACACGAAAATCGTCGCCACTTTGCAGCGGAAACTTGTAGTCCAGCTCGGCGCGTATCACCACCAGGTTGATACCCGCCTTGGCCAGTGCCGCGAAATCGACACCGATCTGCTTGAGATAGACATGTCGGGCGTGCTCCAGATAGTTCTGGTAGATGCCGTTGTTGACGATGCCCTGGATATCGCACTCGTAGTCACGCACATGCATATCCAGCGAAAACGCGTAGCCTTCCATACCCCTCTCTCCCCGTTTGGCGATAATTGGGCGATTATAAGGCAAAGCCGAACGCGCTACACTACCGCATCCCAAACCCACAGAGGCCACTCACTATGCGTAAACGCTTCTGGGTTCAGCCCCAGCCCTTCGACACCGCCGCCGTCACCGCCGCCCTGGAGGCCGGTGCCGACGCCCTGGTCATCCCCGCGGGCGAACACGAACGGGTACAGCGACTGGGGCGCATCACCACCATCGCCGATGATGGTGACCTGCGCTGGGGCGAGGATGTACAGCGGGTGCTGATCGAGAATCAGGAAGATGAGCGCAAAGTGCGTCCCGATTGTCTCAACATCATCGACAATCGTGACTGGAGCATTATTCCGCTGGAGAACCTGATCGCCGCCGGTCGCGGCACCCTGATCCAGACAGTTCACAGCGCTGAAGAGGCCCACACCGCCCTGGCGGTGATGGAGCAGGGGGCGGACGGTGTGCTTCTGCTCAGCAGCGACCCGGCGGAGATCCGGCGCACCGGCGAGCGGGTGCGCCGGCAGGGCGGTGAGACGATCGCGCTGGAGCCGGTGCAGATCACCGAAACGCGGCCCGTCGCCCTGAGCGATCGCTGCTGCATCGACACCACCAGCCTGCTGCCACCGGGAGAGGGGCTGCTGGTGGGCAACAGTGCCGATGCGCTGTTTCTGGTGCATAACGAGAACGTCACCACCCCCTACTGCGACCCGCGCCCCTTTCGCGTCAATGCCGGTGCGGTGCACGCCTACGCGCGTCAGCCCGACAACCGCACCCGCTACCTGGCGGAGCTTGCCAGCGGCGATGAACTGCTCGCCTGCGACCCCCAGGGGCAGACGCGGGTGGTCAGCGTGGGCCGCAACAAGATCGAGCGCCGACCGATGCTGCTGGTACGGGCGCAAAACGCCGAGGGCCGAGAGGTGGCGCTGGTGATGCAAAACGCCGAGACGGTGCGCCTGACCTCGGCGGAGGGGGCGCCGCGCTCGATCACGCAGCTTAGAGCGGGTGATCAGGTTCTGGCGGCCTTTTTCAGCAAGCAGGGGCGCCACTTCGGCACCGCGCTGGAAGAGAGCATAGAGGAGCGCTGAGTGGCGGGCGGCGCTGGGTGTACGCTCAAAGCCCGCACGAGACCTGCGCCACGCCTGCCGTGACGGCCACGGCGCAACGATAGCGCCACCACCCTACTGCTCCTCAGACCGCTCCGTCTCAACCACGAAGCGGTTGCGCCCCTGCTCTTTGGCCCGGTAGAGGGCCTCATCGGCGCGGCGGTAGATATCCTCCAGCCCCATATCCTCCGGCTCCAACTCGGCCACGCCGACGCTCACGCTGTAGTGGATCTCGATCCTGCCCGAGCACAGTGGTGAGCTGTTGATGGTGGTGACGATCTTCTCCGCCAGACGCGCTCCGCCTTTGGCATCGGTATCGTTGAGTAGGACGGCGAACTCCTCACCGCCGAGGCGGGCGAAGAGATCGCTTTTGCGCATCAGCCCGGCGACCCTGGCCGAGAAGTGGCGCAGCACCTGGTCACCCAGGGCGTGGCCGTAGCTGTCGTTGATGCGCTTGAACAGATCCAGGTCGAGCATCAGCATCGACAGCGGCTTGTCCTCACGCCGGGCAAGGGCGAAGAACTTCCCACCCAGCTCGAAGAAGCTACGCCGGTTGTTCACCTCGGTCAGCGGGTCGATGGTGGCCAGATAGGTCAGACGCTCGTTGGCCGCCTCCAGTTCGCGAGTGCGTGCCGCCACCTCACGCTCCAGCCAGTCACGGCGCTCCTTCTCGCTCAGCAGCAGTTTGCTCTTGTCCTCTTCGATCCGCTGCAGCATCTGGTTGAAGCGCTCCTCCAACAGGCTCAGCTCATTGGTGCCGCTGACGCCGAGTTTGATGCGTCGGTCGTGGAGCCGATCCAGATCGATATCGCTGAGCTGGTCGCTGAGCTTCTCCATGTACCGACCGAGAAAGCGGCGAAAGGCCCAGAGAAAGAGCAACCACAACGCCGCACTCTTAATCATGGCGTTCAGGGCGATCATCATGAAGCCCACTTTGACCCGGTCGATCACCACCGACGAGCCGGAGTAGAGCCGCACCGTGCCCAGGTAGATGTGCTCGCCGTTGAACTCCCAGTGAATATTGAACTCATGGAAAAAGCTGCCGCTGCGCTCCGACTGGTCACCCATGGCGACCAGTGGCCGGCCCTCGGCATCCTCGATACCGATCCCCTCGATCACCGGCAGATCGTGGATGCCCTCTGCGATCACCTCCACCTGCCGCTGGTTGAGCTGCCACAGTGCGGTGGCAATGGACTCACGGAAGGTCTTTTCGATGGTCACCAGCTCGTCGGCCACCGAGCCGCGGGTGTGGTGGTACTCCACGGCGATGTGGATCGCGGTGACCACGAGGGTGAGCGAAAAATAGAGACCGAACACCACCTTGAGCAGCCGCACCGAGATGGCGCTGCGCTGCAGCAGCCACTTCATCGCGGCACCTCGAAGTAGCTCTCGGTGTAGTGGCGATAGATCGCCTCATAGCGGCCACTCTCACGCAATTGCGCCAGGCCCGCCTCAAACGCGTCGCGCAGCTGCGGGTCGACAAAGGCAGTGCGGTACTTGGAGGGCTCGAAGAGGTTGAACCGCGCCACCTCCACATCGGCAGGGACATCCCCCGCGGCGATCAGCTTGCGCATATAGAACTCGAAGATGGAGCGGTCCATCACCGCCACATCGGTGCGCCCTTTAAGCAGCATGCGCGCCTGGGTCTCCTGATCGGCAAACTCGCGATAGCGAGGGTTATCCCGTACCGCCTCACCGAACGCCTCCCCCAGGTAGCGGTGGGCGTACTGAAAGGCGATCACATCCAGATGCGCCAGCTCTTCAACGCTCTCGATATGAACGCGCCGCCCGGGCCGCTTCAGGGTAAAGGCGAAATTGTGGTACTGCATGAAGTGATCGGAGTAGTGCGCATCCTTGAGCCCGGAGGAGGTCTTGATGATGGAGGTGGCGTCCACCTTACGCTCGGCAAACATTCGCGATCCCCTGCCGATCGGCAGATAGACCGGCTCGACGCGGTAGCCCTTCAGGGCCAGCGCCTCGCTGACGATATCGACAACGATGCCGCGATCCTGCTCCTGGATCACATAAGGCGGCGTGCTGCCACTGAAGATCACCGAGATCGTCTCTTCCGCTGTCAATGAAAGCGGGAGTATCAGCAAAAGCAGTGCTGATAAAAGGCGCGACCGAAGAGTCTGGCGCATTCTTGCCTCTAAAAATGTTGTTATACACTGTCAATCTAGCCCCTCCCCCACCCTACCGCAACCGCGCGTTTTGGTTGGATTTTTAACCCCTCTGCATGCGTGGATTAGGGGCTCACCGCCTTATTGTAGGAGCCTTTGCGGTGAGGGCACCGAAAGCGTCGGCGCTACAGCCGCTCCTCCCAGGGCGGCGACTCGCTCAGGTGTTCAACAAGAAAGTCGATGAATACCCGCACCCGCAGCGGCAGGTGGCGACGTGAGGGGTAGAGGGCGTAGGCGGCGCTGGCTTCGGCGTGGTAGTCGGGCAGCACCTGCCGGAGTCTTCCGGCGGCCAGTTCACGGTAGCAGATAAAGGTGGGCATGACCGCCAGACCCAGCCCGGCGAGGGCCGCCTCCAGGATCACATCGCCGTTGTTGACCCGCATGCGCGTTTTGGGGCGGATGCTGTGGGCCGTGCCGGCGCTGTCGTAGAGGGTCCACTGGCGCTGCTCGGAGAGGTGGCCATAGGTCAGCCCGGCGTGTTCTGCCAGCTGCCTTGGCGCTTGCGGCTCACCGTGTCGCGCCAGGTAGTCGGGGCTGGCGCAGAGCACCGCTCGCACCGGGGCGAGCCGCCGCGCCACCAGTGAGGAGTCGTCCAGTTTGCCGATACGGATCGCCAGGTCCACCCCCTCTTTGAGCAGGTTGATGGACCGGTCCTCCACATCCAGCTCCAGCTGCACCTCCGGGTAGCGCTGCATGAAGGCGTTGATCAGCGGCGTAAGGTGGCGCACGGTGAACGAGAGGGGCGCCGCCACCCGCAGCATGCCGTGGACCCGTTGCTGCTCACTGCTCAGGCTCCCTTCCGCCTCCTCCAGCTCCTCCAAAATGACTCGCGAGCGCTCATAGAAGTGGCGCCCATCCTCGGTCAGGCTGATCCGTCGCGTGGTACGCTGCAACAACTTCACTCCAAGCCGGCTCTCCAGCTCGGCCAGACGCCGGCTCACCGCCGATTTGGCCAGCCCCATCCGCTCTGCCGCCGGGGTGATGCCGCCGCACTCCACCACCCGGACAAAGCTCTGCATCTCACCGAACCGATCCACGCCTTTGTTCTCCTATCAGCAACAGTCTGTTCAACATTATTGCGTTTATCCTGGTGATAGCAACACTATACTTAACTTTAACCGTCAGAAATCAAATAGGCGACACCATGGACCAGACAAACTCACCGTTGCGCCCTGTAGCACGCCTTATCAACGGCAGCGAGACCTCCGACGGCGCCGGGGTGCGCTTGCGCCGCCTCATCGGCGGGCCGGAGCTCGATATGCTCGACCCCTTTTTGATGCTGGACGCCTTCCGCTCCGACGAGCCGGACGACTACATCGCCGGCTTCCCGCCGCACCCCCACCGCGGCTTCGAAACCGTCACCTATCTGCTCGCAGGGAGCATGCAGCACCGCGACAGCGTCGGTCACGAGGGTCTGCTGCGTGCCGGCGGCGTGCAGTGGATGACCGCCGGCAGCGGTGTGGTCCATTCGGAGATGCCGCAGCAGGATCAGGGGCTGCTCTGCGGTTTTCAGCTCTGGGTCAACCTGCCTGCGGAGCAGAAGATGGAGCCGCCGCGCTACCAGGAGTTCGAGCCGGAGCAGATCCCGCTGGAGAGCCGCGACAACGGCACTCAGATCCGGGTCGTGGCAGGCACCACCTCCCATGGCACCGCCGGTCCGGTGGCGCAGATCGCCGCCCAGCCTATCTATTTCGACATCAGTCTGCCGGCGGGTGCCGACTTTATCGAGCCCCTCCCTTCCAGCCACAGCGCCTTTATCCATGTCATTGAAGGGGCGGTGGAGA
The DNA here is from genome assembly GCA_051747405.1 of Pseudomonadota bacterium. Taxonomy (GTDB): domain Bacteria; phylum Pseudomonadota; class Gammaproteobacteria; order Thiohalomonadales; family Thiohalomonadaceae; genus JAPHTQ01. The sequence goes on along the minus strand of JBNJGC010000019.1, from coordinate 4,644 downwards.
TTGCCGATACCCCGGTGCCTGCGGGGTCACTTGCGGTGCTGGGGATGGGTGAGCGGGTAGCGATCAGCGCCACACCGGGCACGGCCCGTCTCCTGCTGGTGGCGGGCAAGCCGTTCGGTGAGCCGGTGGTACGCTCAGGCCCCTTCGTGATGAACACTCGCGAGGAGATCCAGCAGGCCTACGACGACTACCGCAGTGGGCGCTTCGGTCAGGTGGGGGCGGCGTAGTGCACTGGCGCAACCACCATGGCGGCTGGGGCGGTGTGGCCATTGCCCTGCACTGGCTGACGGCGCTGACCGTGCTGGGGATGTTCGCACTGGGCTTATGGATGACCAGCCTTGGCTACTACGACCCGTGGTATCGCAAGGGACCGGACCTGCACCGCAGTATCGGCGTCCTGCTGTTCATCCTGACCCTGGCGCGCCTGATCTGGCGTCAGCTCAGCCCGCCACCGCCGCCGTTGCCCAACCATAAGCCCTATGAGCGGCTGGCGGCCAGGGCGGTCCACATCCTGCTCTATCTGCTGCTGTTCGCCATCATGGCCAGCGGCTACCTCATCTCCACCGCCGATGGGCGCGGCGTTGAGGTCTTCGGCTGGTTCACCATACCGGCGACCATCACCGGGGAGAACCAGGAGGATCTGGCCGGCGGGCTGCACTGGCTGCTGGCCTGGACACTGATCGTGGTGGTGGCACTGCACGCCGGGGCGGCACTCAAACACCACTTTATCGACCGGGATCGTACCCTCAGGCGTATGCTCGGATTGTAAACACCCCAATGCACACAGGAGTCACACCCATGAAAAAACTACTCTTCGGCCTGCTTGCCTTCAGCCTAAGCTACCTGCCGGCCCAGGCGGCCGACTACATCATCGACACCAAGGATGCCCACGCCTTTATCCAATTCCGCATCCAACACCTGGGCTACAGCTGGCTCTACGGTCGCTTCAACGACTTCGAGGGGCGCTTCAGTTACGACGAAAAGCAGCCCGAAAAGGCCAGCGTTGAGGTCACCATCGACACCGCCAGCCTCGACACCAACCACGCCGAGCGGGACAAACATCTGCGCAATCCCGACTTTTTCGACGTAAAAAAATACCCGCAGGCCAAGTTCGTCAGCACCGGCTATCAGGTCACCGGCGAAGATAGCGGCACCTTGCAGGGCCGACTGACCCTGCACGGTACCACCCGTCCGATCACCATCGATGTGAGCCACATCGGTGCCGGTGAGGATCCTTGGGGCGGCTACCGCCGCGGCTTCCACGGCACCACCACCATTCGGCCCGCCGAATTCGGCATGGACTACGATCTGGGCCCCGCCTCCAACACCGTAGAGCTGGAGCTTTCGGTGGAGGGGATCCGCCAATAGCGGCAACGCACTTCTCGCTCTCCCCGTTTGGACCGCCTCCCCGGCGGTCTTTTTTTATCAGGCCGATAACGGAACGACTCGCCCGCCCTCGACAAAACTCAACCCCTGGCAGCCACCAACCGCTCCAGGGCGGCGAGCAGATCATCCTCGGCGATCGGCTTGATCAGCAGGTCACTAAAGCCGGCGTGGATAATCTCCTGGCGCTGCTCGGGAAAGGCGTGTGCGGTCACCGCGATGAGGGCGGGGATCTCACCATCCATCGCCATCACCGTTTGCGCCACCTCGATGCCACTCACCTCCGGCATCTGGATATCCAGCAGCACCAGATCGAAATCGTTTGCGTTGATCTGCGCCAGGGCCCCGGCACCGCTCGCCGCCTCGCTGTATTCGATGCCGCTGTGTTTGAGAAACGAGGTGAGCACCAGGCGGTTGATATCGTTATCATCCACCACCAGTACCCGCAGCCGCTGGAGCGGTCGCGGATCGGGGCGGACCGCCGGCTTGCTCGGCACCACCGGTGCGGTCAGGTCCTGATCGAAGGGAAGCTCTACAGTGAAGCATGAACCCCGGCCCGGTTCGCTCTGCACACGCACCGTGCCCCCCATCTGTTGCAGCAGATTCTTAACGATGGAGAGCCCCAGACCTACCCCCTCACTCTGGCGCGTCTCGAACCCCTCCACCCGGGTGAAATTATCGAACAGCGTGGCCCGGGCACCCTTGGGGATACCGACTCCTGTATCGCTCACCGCAAACCGGATCCGTGCCGCCTCGCCCTCCACCGCCGCCTCACTTACCCGCAGCACCACCTCCCCCTCATCGGTGTATTTGATGGCGTTGGAGAGAAGGTTGCTCAGCACCTGCCGCAGCCGGTTGGCGTCACCGATGAGCGTATCGGCCACCGGCTCGGCGTGCTCCCACTGGAGGGTCAACCCCTTGCGTTCGGCCACCGGGCGCAGGATCGCCACCACTTCACCCACCTCCGTATGGAGCGAGAAGGGGGCGGGGTGCAGCTTGAGCTGGCCCGCCTCGATGGCGGTGATATCAAGAATATCGTTCACCAGGCGCAGCAGGGTACCGGCCGACTTGCCAATCTGCCCCACATAACCGCGCGGCGTCGCCGCCAGCGCCTCCTTCTCCAGAATAGAGGTAAAGCCGATTATCCCGTTGAGCGGTGTGCGCAGCTCGTGGCTGACGTTGGCCAAAAAGTGGTTCTTTGCCGCACTGGCCCGCTCGGCCCGCGCGCGGGACTGCTTCAGATCCTGCTCCACCAGCTCGCGCTGTTCGATCTCGGCGGTCAACTCGCGGTTGCTGCGTTCGAGCTGATCCCGCGACTGGCGCAGCTCCTCCACCAGCTTCTCATTATCCATCCACAGCAGAATGCTGCGGGCGATATTGCGGGTGTAGCTGCGCGCCGCCGAGAGCATGAACAGCAGGTAGACCACCGTCAGCAGCAGCATCCCCTCGTGCAGAGGCGTCCCCTGAAGCGCCAGGGCGATAATGGTCGGCGTGAGCAGCGCCAGGATCGAGACGGCATAGGTTTTGAACACCACCGCCCGCGAAGTGAGCGCCCCGGCAGAGATACCGGCGAGCATAAACAGGGTCAGCAGATGGTAGAGGGGGTCATCCAGCAGGAAGCTCATCGGCCCGATGGCACCCCAGCAGCCGTCCTGCAGCAGGGCCAAGTAGCTGTAGGCGAGGATCCAGCGGCCACTGCTCTGCGGCAGGGCCCTGCGTTTGAACAGCTGTGAGACGAACAGCAGCAGCAGACTGAGCAGGAAGTTGATAGCGAACCAGGGCAGCAGCAGCGATGCGGGCAACAGACCCCAGAAGAAGTAGACCGAGGCCAGCTGCAGCAGCATCATGCTGATACTGACCGACGGGGCAAAGCGGAATAACAGCTTCGCCTGCTCCTGCTGCAGACGCGTGCTCATCGGCGCAGCGGGGGCTGCGCTGGCGCCGCTGAGCCGCAGCCGGTATGGGTGGGGGGTAAGGGGCTTCGCATCACTGGGGTATCAATCCAACACAGAGGGGGCGCCGGCCTGCTGCCGCCCCAGTTCATAAGCCTCCAGCAGCGCTTCGCGCAGCGCCGGCTCCTGCGCCAACGAACTGACCCCGAGCCGCTCTTCGGCGATCGCCGCCAGCGCGGCCACATTCTGCTCACGCAACCAGCACTGACGAAAGCCCTGGAAGTCGAACTGCTCCCCCTGCAAGAACGCCTCGGCCAACCCCTGGGGCCTGACAAAGCTCAGCGGGCTCGACTCCAGCACCTCATACTCATACGAATAGGGGCCGATGCCACAGCTCTGCGCCAACAGTTGATAGCAGTCCGGTAGCCGACCATCGGCCTGCATCACCTGATCGAGATCGATCACCACCGAGGGACGGTAGGTCTCGCCCTTGAAATCGAACTGTGTAGTGACCTCAACACTGTTGCCCACGCGAACTGCCCCGTAAATATCCAATGAACGCACGATTATAAACACCCGACACCTCGCTGCCTATGCCGACACGACGCCGTTCAGGGTTAATGCGCGGACCAAGGGGCTGGCAGACACCGGCGCGACCGTGCGGGAGCACAGTCGCGCGGCAGGATGATGGCTCTCAGGCCACCCGGTTAGTCTTAGTGGTTGAACAGAAAGGCGGAAAAGACAAAGGCGAAAACAAGGCCAAAGATAAGCGGAAAGATCACAGTCTCAAGCATGTCTCTACTCCTTTTGCAAAAAGCCGAAAACATTACTCGATAGACCGACCGAAGCCGGCACCCTCTGTAATACCGCCTCTGCCCTCACAGAGCATTGATGCGGATCAAAAAAAGGGCTGATCAGCCGCCACCGCTTTTATCGCCACCCTGCATCAGGAAGTAGACACCGGCCACCACCAAGGCCACCCACAGCACCATGGCCCCCATACCCAGCGTCTCCCAGGCGCTGCCCATAAACAGCAACAGCAGCAGGGCAACCGCCAGGATGGCATTACCGATGAAGAAATTATTGGAGTTTTCGGGTCCACCCATCATCAGACACTATCCGTTCGCTTCGATTGATTCGGGCATTATAACAGGCGACCGGCTGCCCAGCCGAAAGGGGAATGTTTGAGCCACGGCGTTCACAGGGGCACTGAGATTGCCCGGCATGACCGCCCGACAAACCCATCTATGCCCTACGCCCCAACAGCCGCCATCACTCCGGCCTTGAGCCGGAATCTATCGTTGAAAGGAGTGAGGGGTATCAGGATTGCACTGTGATAAAGCCTCCCAACCCATGAACCCCCGTCTCC
>JBNJGC010000018.1:2272-24032 GCA_051747405.1 Pseudomonadota bacterium | reverse complement strand
CACCACAGAGTTGTCCTCTGTACCTGTAATCTGCCAAGGAGTCAGTGACCATGCTGCAACGATTCATCGGCGCGTTTGCCGTGCTATTGATCCTCTCGGGCTGTGTGACCCACCATGCGGCCAAGGACTATCCCGACTATCTGGCCGAGTATGAGAGCCCTTCACAACTGGTCGCCACAGGGCTTGCTGCCCAGTACGCCCTAACCGAGCGGGCCCGGAACTACCAGAGCGTCTACAAGCCGGCCCAGATGGGCGACAAATGGCTGATTGAGGTGGGTAAGATGTTCCGTGATACCCTTGAGGGGCCGACCGTGCAGCGTGCCTTCACTGCGCTGGAGCATGGGGGGGAGCAGCCGTTGCGGCTGGAGTTCGATATTAACGACTACCGTTTCCGCACGATTCGCAACGTCACCTCCAACGTCTCTTTCACGATGCACGTTAAGGCGGTACGCGACGGGGAGACGGTGTTGAGCGAGGTCTACAGCGGCGAGGGGGATGCGCCTCCGGGGAAGATGATCTTCGGCGCCGTGGGTACCCGCAGCGCGATACAGGAGGCGACCACGGTGGCCTTCGAGAGCGCACTGCGCAAGCTAAGCCACGATCTGGCCGAGCTCTAGTCGGCTAAGCCTGCTCCGGGCTTGGCCCGGAGCCTCTCTTCATTATAGCCGGGGTGCCAACGGACGCTCCGGCCCCTCCCTCCTGTCCCACTCCTAAACCCTCCCGGGGTCGACACGGCCGGCAAAACGCAGCGGGCTGTTTGCGCTAAACAATGAGAAATTGCGCCCATTTTACAAACTAGTATTATTTATTTTAATAAATTGTATTGGTAAACCGGTGGGTCGTGTACAATGCCCAGCACTTTTGTGAGCCCCGTGCTTTGTAGTTGGGTAACTCCTTGAAATGAGAGAAAAATCTATGAGTATGAAGGATATGACCGCCTCCCCGGAGCATTTTGCCAAGGGGACCGGTGCGCACCGTACACGCCGTCCTGTCTATATGGACTTCCTGCCGCCGTGCAATAACGCCTGCCCGGCAGGCGAGGATATCCAGGGCTGGCTGGACCTGGCCCAGGCGGGAGAGTATCACGCCGCCTGGCAGAAGTTGCTTGAGAATAACCCCTTCCCGGCGATCCACGGTCGGGTCTGCTACCACCCCTGCGAAACGGCCTGTAATCGTGCCTATACCGATGAGGAGGTGAGCATCCACGCGGTGGAGCGTTTTCTCGGTGACATGGCGATGGAGCAGGGCTGGAAGCCCGAATTCAAGCCGCGCCCCGGCGGCAAGCGGGTGATGGTGATCGGTGGTGGCCCCAGCGGTCTATCCGCCGCCTACCACCTGACCCGACTGGGCCACTCGGTGGAGATTTTCGAGGCCGGCCCGGTGGCCGGTGGTATGATCCACTTCGGTATCCCCGCCTATCGTATGCCGCGGGAAGAGCTGGAGCGTGAGATCCAGCGCGTGGTCGATATGGGGGTGAAGATCCACCTCAACCATCGGGTCGATGATGTGCTGGGTGAGAAGGCCGCCGGTAACTTCGATGCCGTCTTTGTCGCCGTGGGGGCGCACCTCTCGAAGAAGATCGATATCCCCGCCCGTGACGCCAAAGGAATGATGGATGCGGTGAGTTTCCTCAAGAGCGTCGAACAGGGCGAGCAGGTTCAGCTCGGTCGTCGCGTCGCCATCTACGGCGGCGGAAATACTGCCATGGACGCCGCCCGTGTGGCCAAGCGCATGGGGGTGGACGAGGCGATGATCATCTACCGCCGCGACCGCGATAACATGGCCGCCCACGATTTCGAGGCCGATGAGGCGCTGGAGGAGGGGGTCAAGATCAACTGGCTGCGCACCATCAAGGAGGTGGATGGCTCCTCCATCGAGGTGGAGATCATGGAGCTGGGTGAGGATGGGCGTCCCCGCCCCACCGGCCAGTTCGAGAAGCTGGAGGCCGACTCGTTGATCATGGCGGTGGGTCAGGAGACCGATACCGGCTTTCTCGGCCGCGTCTCCGGCATCGAGTTCAGAGCAGACGGCACCGTGGTGGTGGGTGAGAACATGATGACCGGCGCCGAGGGGATCTTCGCCGGCGGCGACATGGTCCCCTCCGAGCGCTCCGTGACCATCGCCACCGGACACGGTAAGAAGGCTGCCCGCTACATCGACGCCTGGCTGCGTGGCGAGACCTTGCAGCGCCGTCCCAAGCACCCGATTGTCGACCACGAAAAGCTACAGCTGTGGTACCGCACCGAGGCGCCGATGACCGAGCAGCCGCACCTGCCGCTGTCACAGCGCCTGGGCGGTTTTGAGGAGATCCTGCAGGGGATCGACGAAAATGATGCACTCTACGAAGCCAAGCGCTGCCTCTCCTGCGGTAATTGCTTCGAGTGCGACGGCTGCTACGGCGCCTGCCCCGAGGATGCGATCATCAAACTCGGCCCGGGCAAAAAGTACCGCTACGACTACAGCCTCTGCACCGGCTGCGGTACCTGCGCTGAACAGTGCCCCTGCCACGCCATCGAGATGATCCCGGAAAACGCGGGATAAATCGAATCATTGCAACGCAGAGGACGCGGAGTACGCGGAGGAAAATCAACGCAAAGCAGAATCGGGGATCACTTACATCACCCTTTTCAGCTCTGCGTCCTCTGCGTCCTCTGCGTTGAAAAAGTTTTTTAACAGGAACGGTTTTTATGAGTGAAGCGAAGCAGAACAAGTTGGTGACGGTCGACGGTAGTCAGGCCGTGGCGCATGTTGCCTATCGGGTGAGTGACATCTGTTCCATCTACCCGATCACCCCGTCGTCCGACATGTCGGAGCTGTCCGATCTGTGGGCCACCCAGGGGGTGAAGAATATCTGGGACCAGGTACCGCAGGTGATCGAGATGCAGAGCGAAGGGGGCGCGGCCGGTACTGCTCACGGGGCGCTGCAGACCGGTGCGCTGACCACCACCTTCACCGCCTCGCAGGGGCTGCTGCTGATGCTGCCCAATATGTACAAAATCGCCGGTGAGCTGACCTCGTCGGTCTTCCATGTGGCGGCCCGTTCCATCGCCGCGCAGGCGCTCTCCATCTTCGGCGACCACCAGGATGTGATGGCGGCGCGCATGACCGGTTTTGCCATCCTCTCCTCCGCCTCGGTGCAGGAGGCGCACGACGCGGCACTGATTACCCACGCGGCGACTCTCAAGGCGCGGGTACCCTTTATCAACTTCTTCGATGGCTTCCGTACCTCCCACGAGATCAACAAAATCGACCTCATCCCGGATGAGCAGATCAAGACGATGATCGACGATGAGCTGGTCTTCGCCCACCGCCAGCGCGCACTCAACCCGGACAACCCGTTCATCCGTGGCACGGCGCAGAACCCCGATGTCTACTTCCAGGGACGCGAGAGCGCCAACCCCTTCTATAGCGCCGTGCCCGGCATCGTGCAGGAGACCATGGACGATCTGGCCAAGCTGACCGGTCGCCAGTACCACCTGTTCGACTACTACGGCGATGCCGATGCCACCGATGTCATCGTCATGATGGGCTCCGGTACCCAGACCGTGGAGGAGACCATCAAGGCACTCAAGGGCGAGGGGCGCAAACTCGGCGTGGTCAACGTGCGCCTGTTTCGCCCCTTCAGTATGGAGCATCTGATTGCCGCCCTGCCCAAGAGCGTCGAGCGCATTGCCGTGCTGGACCGCACCAAGGAGCCGGGCGGCGCGGGCGAGCCGCTCTATCAGGATGTGACCACCGCGATCGCCGAGGCCTTCAACGGCGGTATGCTCGATAAGATGCCCAAGATCATCGGCGGCCGCTACGGCCTCTCCTCCAAGGAGTTCACCCCGGCCATGGCCAGGGGTGTGTTCGACAACCTGGCCGCCGATAAGCCTAAGAACCACTTCACCGTCGGCATCAAGGACGATGTGAGCAACACCTCCATCGACTACGACGCGAGCTTCGACATCGAACCGGCCAACGTCACCCGGGCGATGTTCTTCGGTCTCGGCTCCGACGGCACCGTCTCGGCCAACAAGAACTCGATCAAGATCATCGGTGAGAGTACCGATCTGAACTGTCAGGGCTACTTCGTCTACGACTCCAAGAAGGCCGGCTCGCAGACCACCTCGCACCTGCGTTTTGGTCCCGACGAGATCCGCGCGCCCTACCTCATCACCTCGGCCAACTTTATCGCCTGCCACAAGTACAACTTCATCGACCAGGTCGAGATGTTGGACAAGGCGGCAGAGAAGGGGGTCTTTCTGCTCAACTCCCCCGTCGCCCCCGACAAGGTGTGGGACGAGATGCCCGAGGCGGTACAGCAGCAGATCATCGACAAGCAGCTCGACTTCTACGTCATCGACGCCACCACCGTGGCGCGCAACGCCGGCATGGGCCGACGCATCAACACTATCATGCAGACCTGCTTCTTCGCCCTCTCCGGGGTACTGCCGCGGGATGAGGCGATCGCCAAGATCAAGGCGGCGATCGAGAAGACCTACATGCGCAAGGGGGCGGATGTGGTCGAGCAGAACTTCAAGGCGGTAGACGCCGCCCTGGACCACCTGCACCAGGTGAAGGTGCCGGGCAGCAAGAGCTCACACCGGCCAATGAAACCGGCGGTGGCGCCGCAGGCGCCGAAGTTCGTCCAGGAGGTGACCGCGCCGATGCTCGCCGGCCACGGTGATGACCTGCCGGTCTCCATGATCCCGGTCGACGGCACCTACCCCAGCGGCACCGCCCGTTGGGAGAAGCGCAATATCGCCGATATCGTGCCCAAGTGGGAGTCGGACCTCTGCATCCAGTGCGGCAACTGCTCCTTCGTCTGTCCGCACAGCGTGATCCGCGCCCGCTTCTACCACGAGGATACCCTCAAGCAGGCGCCGACCGGCTTCGAGTCGGCACCGGTGACCGCGCGCGGCTTCCCGGAGACCCGCTACACCCTGCAGATCTACGTCGAGGACTGCACCGGCTGCGGTCTCTGCGTCGAGGCCTGCCCCGCCTACGACCTCAACGACACCAGCAAGACGCGCAAGGCGATCAACATGGCCGAGAAGGCGCCGTTCTTTGAGCAGGCGAAGGAGAACATCGAGTTTTTCGACACCATTCCGGTCAACCGTCGCTCCACCGTTAACTTCTCCTCGGTGCGCGGGGCCCAGTTCCTTGAGCCGCTGTTCGAGTTCTCCGGCGCCTGCGCCGGTTGCGGCGAGACCCCCTATGTGCGCCTGCTGACCCAGCTGTTCGGCCCGCGTCTGCTGGTGGCCAACGCCACCGGCTGCTCCTCCATCTACGGCGGTAACCTGCCGGCCACCCCGTGGTCGATAAACAAAGATGGCCGCGGCCCGGCCTGGTCCAACTCCCTGTTCGAGGATAACGCTGAGTTCGGTTTGGGGATGCGCGTCTCCGCCGACCAGCAGATGGCGATGGCCAAGCACCTATTGGCACAGATGGGCGACCACTTCGAGCAGGCGTTCATCGACGCCGTGCTGGACACCGACCAGGAGATCGGTAGCCAGATGAACGCCCAGCGTGAGCGGGTACAGGAGCTCAAGCAGCGACTGCAGACGATCGACGACCCGCGCGCCAAGGCGCTGTTGACCGTGGCCGACCACTTGGTGCGCCGTTCCGTCTGGCTGGTGGGCGGCGACGGCTGGGCCTACGATATCGGTTCGGCCGGTCTCGACCACGCCCTGGCCTCGGGTCGCAACATCAACGTGTTGGTGCTTGACACCGAGGTCTACTCCAACACCGGCGGTCAGGCCTCCAAGTCGACCCCCATCGCCGCCACCGCCAAATTCGCCTCCGCCGGCAAGGCGGTGACCAAGAAGGATCTGGCGCTGCAGGCGATCTCCTACGGCAACGTCTACGTCGCCCGGGTGGCCTTTGGCGCCAACCCGCAGCAGACCCTGCAGGCGATGCGTGAGGCGGAGGCCTATCCGGGGCCATCCATCATCCTCGCCTACAGCCCCTGTATCGCCCACGGCATCGATCTGCGCAAGGGGCTGGATCAGCAGGAGAAGGCGGTGGAGTCCGGCTACTGGCCGCTCATCCGCTACAATCCGCAGCTGCGCAAGGCCGGGCGTCGACCGTTTATCCTCGACTCCACCGCGCCGAGTATCAAGCTCGAGGAGTTTGCCTACGCCGAACAGCGCTACATGCTGCTGAAAAAGGGCAATCCCGAGGAGGCGGCACGGCTGATGAAGCTGGCCCAGGACTCGCTCGACCTGCGCTGGCAGACCTACGAGCACATGGCCGAGCAGGAGCCGGCGGCGTTCCAGCCCACCGCCTAAGGGGACCGAAACCGGTGCCGATAGGGCGGGCCGTGCCCGCCAAACGGTGACCCCACAGGCGCCCCCGATGTGTGGGCAAATTGGGTACTGGTAGTAAGGGGAGGCGCGTACCGCTGGGTGCGCGCCTTTTTTCATCTCAGCTGCGGCGGCTTGCTCTAAAGTTTTCACTTCCGCTGCCGACACCCAGCCTGTGTAACGGCTTTGTGGGTGGTGACGGTGCAGCGGCATCATACGATAGCAGCGATTTTAGTGATGGCACTCTGCGCGCCCCTGGCGGCAGCGGAGCTGCGCTATGTCGCCAACGAGAACCATGCCCGCTGGCAGAGTGAAGGGAGCCGCCTGCACTGCGAGCTGAGCCACACCATCCCCCTCTATGGTCGGGCGGTGTTCACACGCCGCGCCGGGGAGGCGCTGCGGTTCCGCCTCGAACCGCACCAGGGACCGCGGCAGAGCGGTGTGGCGCGGCTGGTGTCGAGCGCCCCGGCCTGGCACCACTCGATGCAGAGCCGCGATCTGGGTGAGGTGGACTATCGCCCCGATGGGGCGCCACTACGGCTGAGTGGCGCCATGGCTCGGCGTCTGCTGCTGGAGCTGGAGGGGGGGATGTACCCCACCTTCTCCTACCAGGACTGGGCCGATGGTCGTGACCGTGTCGAGGTGGCACTGGCGGCGGTAAATGTGCGCAGCGCGTTGGGGCGTTTTCGCACCTGTCTTGATGGACAGCTGGATTTTGACCTGGACGACGTGCGGGTGAGCCGTATCCAGTTCGGGTTCGATAGCAGCGAACTCAGTGGCCAGGCCCGCCGGCGGCTCGATCGGGTGGCCGAGTATCTTCTGGCGGACCCGAGCATCCGCAAGGTCTCTCTGGAGGGGCTAACCGATAAGACCGGTTTCCGCCGCTACAATGAGGCGTTGGCGAAGCGGCGCGCCGAAGCGGTCAGAGACTATCTGACCGAGCAGGGGGTTTCCAGCGAACTGTTCGCGATCACCGCCTACGGTGAGCGCCAATCCATCGCCAGCAATCGCACCACCCAGGGGCGTGCCACCAACCGCGCCGTGATCGTCAGCCTCATGCAGTAGACGGCGTTTGGCCTGTGCCGCGACGCAGGCCAACCGCATACTTTGCCACCGCTGGTGTAACTCATTGATTTTCTGTCGTCTGCCGCATGGACGCGGCAGCGAGCCTCCAGGAAGGGGTTCACGGCGTACCGGAAATCAAGGGCTTGTACTCGCTGTGCGCGAGGTGTTGCGTGAGTCTGCGCTCCCCCTGTGTCGCGACGCCGTTGAATGGTCACTACCCCCCACTCTCAGGTATACTTCCCGTCTGTCTTTAATGGTCCCGATCTTCGGGAAGCGTCAATCAAGCGGGAGATGTCATGTCTGATGTCAAAAAAGTGGTCCTGGCCTACTCAGGCGGCCTGGATACCTCCATTATCCTCAAATGGCTGCAGGACGAATACAACTGCGAGGTGGTGACCTTTACCGCCGATATCGGTCAGGGCGAAGAGGTCGAGCCGGCCCGCGCCAAGGCCCAGGCCGCAGGGGTCAATGAGATCTACATTGAGGATATGCGCGAGGAGTTCGCCCGCGATTTTGTCTTCCCCATGTTCCGCGCCAATGCCATGTACGAGGGGGAGTATCGCCTCGGCACCTCCATTGCCCGCCCGCTGATCGCCAAGCGCCTGGTGGAGATCGCCCAGGAGACCGGCGCCGACGCCATCTCCCACGGCGCCACCGGCAAGGGCAACGACCAGGTGCGCTTCGAGCTGGGCGCCTACGCCCTGATGCCCGATGTGAAGGTGATCGCCCCCTGGCGCGAATGGGATCTCAACTCCCGCGAGAAGCTGATGGCCTACGCCCAGGACCACGGCATCGAGATCGACTTTGCCAAGCAGAGCAAGAAATCCCCCTACTCAATGGACGCCAACCTGTTGCACATCTCCTACGAGGGCGACATTCTGGAGGATCCGTGGAACGAGCCGGAAGAGGATATGTGGCGCTGGAGTGTCTCGCCTGAAAAGGCCCCTGATGAGCCGCATTATCTGGAACTGAGCTACGAGAAGGGTGACATCGTCGCCATTAACGGCGAGGCGATGAGCCCGGCCACCGTCATGGAGTATCTCAACAGGGTGGCCGGCGAGCACGGTATCGGCCGCGACGACCTGGTGGAGAACCGCTACGTGGGGATGAAGTCCCGCGGTTGTTACGAGACCCCCGCCGGTACCGTGATGCTCAAGGCGCACCGTGCCATGGAGTCGCTGACGCTGGATCGCGGCGCAGCGCACATGAAGGACGAGTTGATGCCCAAGTATGCCGAGATCATCTACAACGGCTACTGGTGGAGCCCGGAGCGCGAGATGCTGCAGGCGGCTATCGACAAGACCCAGGAGCACGTCAACGGTGTGGTGCGGGTCAAGCTCTACAAGGGCAACGTCATTATCGCCGGGCGCAAGTCCGAGTCCGACTCGCTGTTCGATGAGTCTATCGCCACGTTTGAGGATGATGCCGGCGCCTACGATCAGAAAGACGCCGAGGGCTTTATCAAACTGAACGCTCTGCGTCTGCGCATCGGAGCCAAACGCAGGCAATAGAGGCCCCCAGCCAGGGAAGGCACTATCAATAAGGAAGCGAGACCTTGTCGGCCAAAACCTTTACCAAACAGTTTCTCAGCCTTGTCTTACTGGCCTGGATCGTCCCTCCGGCCATCGGCATGCTGTTTATCGCCTTTGTCGATATCTTCAGCTTTGAACAGGTCCGGGCGATCATGTTCAGCTGGCCCAATACCCTCTTTGTCCTCGCCACCATCGTGGTAGCCGGGGGCTATTTCAAACGCTTTACCGGGCCACTGAACGCCTATCTGGAGCAGCCCGATGCGGCCAACCTGCAGCGGGCGCTGTCGCGGATGAAGGCATTTCCGCTCCACTTCTGGGGGCTGTTTCTGCTCACTCTGGTGCTGGCGCCCAACGTGGTGATGCTTCAGGGCAGTGCGTTGACCGGTGTCGACCCGCAGCCGCTGGACTGGTTCCGGATCCACCTGGTCGCCCTGACGGTCTCCATTCTGGTGGGGCTGCCGCTCTTTTTTCTGGTGCTGGATCTGTTCGGGCGCGCCTTCAGAGGCGTTCAGCTGGGAGAGGCGCACATCAGCATCCGCCTCAAGGTGTTCCTCATCGGCTCACTGGTGCCGCTGCTGGTGGATACCATGCTGGTCCAGTACTACTGGGCCCGCACCGGCTATTTCAGCGGCGAGACCTTTGTGGTCTGGCTGCTTCTGGAGCTGATGGCTGTCGCCGGCAGCCTCTTTTTCGTGCGCAGCTTCGGGCAATCGCTGGCGCCGCTGGAGAGTCTGCTGCGTCAGGATGTCGCCCCCTGCGAGCTGGACCTTGACAGCCTCGCCTCCCTCTCCACCGACGAGCTCGGCGTCTTGGCCAACGAGTACCGCCGCCTGCTTGAACACCACTACACCATCGAGAGGCAGCTGCGCCGCTCCGAGCGGGAGCTGAACAACATCCTCTACAACATGCAGGACACCTACTATCGCACCGACAGGGAAGGGCGCATCGTCTACATTACCGCCATGGCCGAGGAGTCGCTCGGCTACAGCGTGCAGGAGCTCAAGGGGAGCTATCTGGGGGATTTCTACCGCGATGAAGGTGCTCGCCAACACTTCCTCGATGCCCTGGAAGCCAACAACGGCGTGGTGCGCAACTACGTCAGCGCCCTGCGCCACAAGGACGGCTCCACTGTCTGGGCCTCCAGCAACGCCCACTACTACCTGGATGAATACGGACAGATCGCCGGTGTCGAGGGCAATGCCCGCGACATCACCCAACTTATGCTTGCTCAGGAGGCGCTTGAGCGGGAAACCCAGCGGGCGCTGGTGACCCTGGAGTCGATCGGTGACGGCGTGGTGACCACCGACACTGAGGGGCGTATCGACTACCTCAACCCGGTAGCGGAGCGGCTGCTCGACTGTCGTGCCGGTGAGGCGCGCGGCAGACACTACATGGAGGTGATCACGCTGACCAGCGAGGCCAGCGGTGATGAGTTGAACGATCTGGTGGCGCTTATTATCCAGCGCGACAGCGCCATGGTACATGCCGATGATGGTGTCCTCACCCATCGCGACGGTAGCCAGTTCACCATCAATATCACCGCGGCACCGATGCGCGCCAGCGACGAGAGCATCGTCGGTGTGGTGCTGGTACTGCACGATATCACCGAGGTGATGAGCATGGCCAAGCAGCTGAGCTTCCAGGCCAGCCACGACATGCTCACCGGGCTCTACAACCGGCGCGAATTTGAGAAGCGGCTGGAGGTGGCGATCCGTGAGGCGCGTAGCGCCGACAAGCACCATGTGCTCTTCTATATGGATCTGGATCAGTTCAAGGTGGTCAACGACACCAGCGGCCACCGCGCCGGTGACGAACTGCTTAGCCAACTGGCGCAACTGCTGCAGGAGACCATTCGCGAACACGATACCCTGGCGCGGCTCGGCGGGGATGAGTTCGGTCTGCTGCTGATGGACTGCCCGCTGGAGAAGGCCGGGGAGATCGCCGACAAGGTGCGCCAGCAGATCCGCGATTTCCGCTTCGCCTGGGAGGATCGGGTCTTCGAGATCGGCGTAAGTATCGGGGTGGTGCCGATCACCGCCAGCGGCGGCTCCATTATCGACATCCTGAGCCTGGCCGACGCGGCCTGCTATGTGGCCAAGGAGGCGGGGCGCAACCGTGTCCATGTGGCCGATGAGAAGGATAAGGCCGTGGCGCAACACCACAGCGAGATGGAGTGGATTCACCGCATCTCCCAAGCCTTCGAGGAGATGCGCTTCGAACTCTACTATCAGACCATCGCCCCGGTGGCCGAGGTGAACCGCCAGACCCGGCCCCGGGGCGAGGTGCTGATGCGTATGCTCGACGATGCGGGGCAGCCCATCTCCCCCATGGCTTTCATTCCGGCCGCCGAGCGTTACAACCTGATGCCCACCATCGACCGCTGGGTGGTGCGCACCACCCTGGGCATGATGCGTGAGGCGCAGGGGCCGGCGATGAGTCCGCCGTTCCGCTGCACCATCAACCTCTCCGGCCAGTCGCTGACCGATGAGCATTTTCTGGAGTTTGTGCTCAATCAGTTTCACGAGTGCGATATCAGCGGAGAGCATGTCTGTTTCGAGATCACCGAGACGGCGGCGATCACCAACCTCAGCCGAGCGCGAAAGTTTATCGCCACCCTCAAACAGCACGGCTGCTATTTTGCCTTGGATGATTTCGGCAGCGGCCTGAGCTCCTTCGGCTACCTCAAGGGGCTGCAGGTGGACTACATCAAGGTCGATGGTAGCTTCGTCAAGGATATGGAGACCGATCGGGTGGACCGGGCGATGGTGGAGTCGATCAATCAGATCGGCCATGTGATGGGCCTGGAGACAATCGCCGAGTTCGTCGAGAGCGAGGGGGTGATGGCGATTTTGCGCGAAATCGGTATCGATTACGCCCAGGGCTACGTCATCGCCGAGCCGGAACCGCTGAGGCGTGTGGTCAAGCGTCTGGGCCACCACTAGTGGCGGCTGAGACAGAGTGATAGGGTGGGCACGACTGCAGGCGCTCCCAGCCCTCGCCTGATGCGCTTCGCAGGTTCAGAGCACCTCTGTGTGCCGATGGGGATAATGACGAGAGGAGAAGGTTATGCGAATCTTGCACACCATGCTGCGTGTCGGCGATCTCGACCGCTCCATACAGTTCTATACCGAGGTGCTGGGCATGAAGCTGCTCCGGCGTCAGGACTACCCGGAGGGGGAGTTCACCCTCGCCTTTGTCGGTTATGGCGACGAGAGCGAGGAGGCGGTGATCGAGTTCACCTATAACTGGGGCGTCGACCGTTACGACCTCGGTGATGGCTATGGCCACATAGCCCTGGAGGTGGACGATGTCTACCAGGCCACCGACGCGATTCGGGAGCGCGGCGGTAAGATCCTGCGCGATGCCGGACCCATGAATGCCGGCACCACCATCATCGCCTTTGTCGAAGACCCGGACGGTTACGCCATTGAGTTGATCGGCAAGAAAAGCTGATAGTGAAAGATCGCAACGCAGAGGACGCGGAGGACGCAGAGGTAATAATATGTGTGCCCTGTGGAATGCGTCCGTTTGGCTGGAAGTGGGTCCTGACTCGCTGCACGCCCCTTGGCTTGAGTCTTTACTAGCGTTCTCTCCTCCGCGTACTTCGCGACCTCAGCGTTGAATATTTTTCACCCCGCATTCAGCGTGTGGGTTGGGGTGAGGAACGAACCCCAACATTGCCGTCAAGCTGACACATAGCGTTGGTGTGGCTAAAGTGGACCCCATGCCCCTCGCCAAATACCGTCCATCCATGGACATATTTGCAGGAGCATCCCAACCTACGGGCTGATTAGAGCCTGCGCAGACACTCCAGGTAGTTTTTCTCATCGGGGGGCACTCCGCTACGTTGGGCCTCCCACATCGCCTGCCCTAGGCACTCCATCATCCTGTGTTCCGCCTCGTGCAGATCACCGGTTTTCAATGTTAGTTCATTGTGAATGGCCTGGATGCCAGGCGGTCGGTCTGTGCTCAACTGTTCACGCAACCCAAGGTGCATGCCCATGTGCATGAAAGGGTTGCTTTGCCCGTTCTCGGCGGAGAACTCCTGTGCGACAGCCTTCTCTTCATTCTCCAGCAGGGAGTGGTACTCGGGGTGCAGCGCCACCACCTCGGCGATCTGCACCTCCAGCGGTTGCAACGGAAGCTTGTCACAATACTTGCGCCAACTCTCAATGTAGAAGCGGCGCAGTTGATCACGATTCTGACCGAATAACATAAGTAAATCTCTTCTACCTTGCTCCAACTTTGAACTGCGCCTCGTTCCCACGCTCTGCGTGGGAACGCAGCGGTGGATGCGCTGCCGCTTACCCATCCTACCGGTAAGCAGCGGATATGCTCTGAACGTAGGATGCGCTGAGCTGTGCGAAGCGCATCAACCAGTAACTCTACTCCCCGTTATTCATAGATTTTGTGTTTATACTCACACAGTTCCTCGATGACGCAGGCATCGCACTTGGGTTTGCGCGCGGTGCAGATGTAGCGCCCGTGGAGGATGAGCCAGTGGTGGGCGTCCTGTAGAAACTCTTGCGGGACCAGCCGCAGCAGCCGCTTCTCCACCTCCAGTACGGTCTTGCCTTTGGCGATGCCGGTGCGGTTGGCAACACGGTAGATGTGGGTGTCTACCGCCATGGTGGGGTGGCCGAAGGCGGTGTTGAGCACCACGTTGGCGGTTTTGCGCCCAACACCCGGTAGCGCCTCCAGCGCTTTGCGATCCTCCGGTACCTCGCCGCTGTGCTGCTGTAGCAGAATGCGGCAGGTCTTGATGATGTTGGCCGCCTTGCTGTTGAACAGGCCGATGGTCTTGATGTACGTCTTCAGCCCCTCTTCGCCGAGGGCAAGGATCGCCTCCGGCGTATTGGCCACGGGGAAGAGTTTGTCGGTCGCCTTGTTGACCCCTTTGTCGGTGGCTTGGGCGGAGAGGATCACCGCCACCAGCAGCTCAAAGGGTGTGCGGTAGTTCAGTTCGGTGGTGGGGCTGGGATTCTCCGCCCGCAGTCGGGTGAAAATCTCGGTGCGCTTTTGTCTGTTCATGGGTCGATGCAGGTTGGGCAGAGCGCTACTTTAGCCGATTGCACCCTGCGGTGCCAGGTGGCGCAGATTGACCTTGCCCAGGGATGCTGAGCATAATCGGGCATGCCTTTGACCCCCGATGATGAATCCCGTCTGTGTGCCCAGCCGCTGTTTGCGGCGCTCTCCGCCGCGCAGTGGCAGCGGCTGCGACCCCAGCTGAGTGAGCAGCGCCTGGATACCGAGCAGCACCTGTTCTACGCCGAGCAAGAGGCGGAGAACTTTTATCTGCTGCTGGAGGGGCGGGTGAAGCTCTATCGGCTTTCTGCGGGCGGCAATGAGAAGGTGATCGAGCTGATTGCACCGGGGCAGACTTTTGCCGAGGCGTTGATGTTTCTTGAGCTCCCCACCTATCCGGTCAATGCCCAGGCGTTGGAGGACTCCCGTGTGGTGGCGGTGAGCAACCGTGCTATGTTGGCGATCCTGGCCGAATCCACCACGCTCTGCTTCAAGGTGATGGGGGGGCTGAGTGTGCGGCTGCACGGTCTGTTGGCTGAGGTGGATGCGTTGGCGCTGCAAAACGCCACGCTGCGGGTGGTGAGTTATCTGCTGGTGCTGCTGCCGGCGGGCGAGGAGGGGGAGTGTGAGGTGGTGCTGCCGGCGGCCAAGCATGTGATCGCCTCGCGGCTGTCGATTCAGCCCGAGACGCTGTCGCGCATCTTCGCCACACTGGCCCGGGAGGGGCTCATTGAGGTCCATGGCCTTCAGGTGACGGTGCGTGACAGGCAGGCCTTGCGACAGCGGGTGAACGCGCCGTAGCCACCCGCCTACTCGGTCTTGCGCAGCACCGAGAGCACCTTCTCGATAATGTCGTCCACCCCCATGCCGATGATGCTGGTGATGGAGACGAAGGTCTGAATGGCGTTGATGTTGGCGTCCTCGCCGGAGGCCTGACGCAGCCGCTTCATCAGCGCCACGTTGACGATGCGTAGCTCTTTGTAGAGCGTCTCGATCCCCTTGAGCTCCCAGTCCGGCTCGCCGGTGCCGTCGTGCATGCGCAGGTACTCGCCCACCAGGTAGTTGCCCACCATGCGGTGGATGGTCTCCTCCAGCGTGGCGAAGGGGAGGTGGAAGTGGGCCATGGGTTTGAGGCGGTTGAGGATGGGGCAGGCGCTGGTGGCCATGATCAGGCCATAGAGGGACTTGAGCATGGTCTGCATGTCGCAGTTTTTGAAGTAGCTGCGCTGTGGGGTGTGCACCCAGACATCGACCCGCTCGATGGAGGCGGCGTTGGCGAAGTGTTGGGCGATCTCCTCGAACTCCACCGCCGCCGGGCAGTAGCGGTACTGCTGCGGTGAGAGGGGGCAGTTGTCGCACTGTTGGTTTTGCAGCTCGGCCCAGGTCGGGTAGTCGCCGGCGTTGAGCTCGATCATCCGGTCGGGCCGACCGATATCCACTTCGTAGCGGCGCTCGGACCGGTCCTCCAGTTTTAGCTCATAGACGATGGTACTCATGGTGATAACAGCTCCTTGTCACTGAGTGGGGGTTAGAGCATCTCCGAGGCGTAGTCGGCCAGGCGCGAGCGCTCGCCGCGCAGCAGGGTCATGTGGCCACTGTGCTCCCATGTCTTGAAGCGGTCTACGACGTAGGTAAGGCCGGAGTTGGTCTCGGTCAGGTAGGGGGTGTCGATCTGGGCGATGTTGCCCAGGCAGACCACTTTGGTGCCGGGGCCGGCGCGGGTGATGAGGGTCTTCATCTGTTTCGAGGTGAGGTTCTGCGCCTCGTCGATGATAATGAATTTGTTGAGGAAGGTACGACCGCGCATGAAGTTGAGCGAGCGGATCTTGATCCGCTTGCTGAGCAAGTCGTTGGTGGCGGCACGCTCCCAGTCGCTGTTGTGCTCGGATTGGGTCAGTACCTCGAGGTTGTCCATCAACGCCCCCATCCAGGGGGTCATTTTCTCCTCTTCGGTGCCGGGCAGGAAACCGATATCCTCACCCACCGAGACAGTGACCCGGGTCATGATGATCTCGGCGTAGCGCTGATCATCCAGGGTCTGGGCGAGGGCGGAGGCGAGGGTGAGCAGGGTCTTGCCGGTACCGGCCTGGCCCACCAGGGTGACGAAGTCGATCTCCGGGTCCATCAACAGGTTGAGGGCGAAGTTTTGTTCGCGGTTGCGTGCGGTGATGCCCCAGACGTTGTGGCTCTGGCTGGTGAAGTCGCGTGTGGTCTCGATGATGGCGTCGCCATCGACTACGTTGCGCACGATGGCCTCGAACCCCTGCTCTTCGTTCTGGTGGATGAATTGGTTAGGGTGCCACTCGTCCACCTCGGGGCCGCTGAGGCGGTAGAAGGTGCGCCCCTCCTCTTGCCAGGAGTGCATCTCTTTGCTGTGCTGCTCCCAAAAGTCGTCGGACATCTCGCTGACACCGCGATAGAGCAGCTCCACATCCTCCAGCACCTGGTCGTTGCGGTAGTCTTCGGAGTGGATTCCGAGGATCGCCGCCTTGATGCGCATGTTGGTGTCTTTGGAGACGAGGGTTACCTGCCGCTCGGGCTCGCGACTCTGTAGCGCCAGGGCGGTGCCGAGGATGGTGTTGTCGGATTTGCTGCCGGGCAGCGAAGAGGGCAGCTCCGCCTCCAGGATGGCGGTTTGGAAGAAGAGCCGACCATTGGGTGCGGCGCTGCTGCTGACGTAGCCGCCCTGCTCCAGGGGGATGCCGTTGGCGATGGCGTCGGTGCTGATGTCGATCATCAGCTCGTCCATGAAACGGCTTGCCTGACGGGCGTTGCGGGCGACCTCTGAGTGGCCCTTTTTGTTGTTGTCCAGCTCCTCCAGCACCACCATCGGTAGGTAGATGTCGTGCTCCTGAAAGCGGAAAATGGAGGTGGGATCGTGCATCAGCACGTTGGTGTCGAGAACAAAAAGTCGTTTATCTGCCATGGTCTCTTGATGTGAGTTGCCGGCTGCCGGGTGACAGCAGCCTTTATGTGGATTTGCCCCGACATTAACCGATTCGGCAGTCGGTGGCTAGTTGTTGGTTGCTGGTTGCTGGTTGCTGGTTGCTAGTTGTTGGTTGCTAGTTGTTGGTTGCTAGTCACACTCTGCCATCTGCCAGCTGCCAGCTGCCAGCTGCCACCAGCCACTAGAGTGCCTTGACCGCCTCAAGCACCTCTTCGACGTGGCCCTTGACCTTGACCTTGCGCCACTCCTGGCGCAGGACGCCCTTGGCGTCGATGAGGAAGGTGCTGCGTTCGATCCCCATCACCTTGCGCCCGTACATGTTCTTCTCTTTGATCACGTCGAACAGTTGGCAGAGGGTCTCCTCCTTGTCCGAGAGCAGTTCGAAGGGGAAGCCCTGCTTGGCCTTGAAGTTTTCGTGGGACTTGATGCCGTCGCGCGAGACGCCGAGGATCTCGGTGTTGAGCGCCTGAAAGGCGCTGTAGTGGTCGCGAAAGTCCTGCCCCTCGGTGGTGCAACCGGGGGTGCTGTCCTTGGGGTAGAAGTAGAGCACGAGGTTTTTGCCCTTGAACTGCTTGAGGGCAATCTCCTGATCGCCGGTGGCGGGGAGGGAGAATTCGGGGACCTTCTTACCTACGCTGACACTGCTCATGGTCTGTACTGGCTCCGTGATGGGGTGGTTACTTGTCCGCCTCAGCCCTTGCTCGGTTCGAGGATGCCGTCGAGGTTGAGGCTGTCGCAAAAGTCCAAGAACTCCTCTCGCAGCGCGGCGATGGCTGTGTTGCCGGGGATGTTGACCGTCATTGTGGCGGTGAACATGGGTGTGCCGGTATGGGCCGCATGATAGCTGTCGGTGAAGAGATCCTGAATGTTGATATGGCGACTGGAGAAGAATTCTGCAAGGTGGCTGACGATGCCCGGGTGGTCCAGGGCGACCACGTTGACCGAGTAGGGCAGACTACTCTGCTCCTGGCGCTGGCCGCCGGTGCGGCGGGTGAGGATGGTCAGCCCCAGCCTCTCCTGCTGCTGCGGTAGCTGGCTCTCCAGTTTGGCGATGGCGTCCCAGCTGCCTTCGACCATCATGAGGATGGCGAACTCGCCGCCCAGGATGGTCATGCGGCTGTCGAGGATATTGGCCCCCAGGTCGGTGACCGGGCGGGTCAGGCTCTTGACGATCCCCGGGCGGTCCTCCCCCAGGGCCGAGATGACCAGGTATTGTGGTGTGGTGGCGTTCATCGCGTCTGTCTCTAGCGGCTGGTGTGTGGTGTTGCCGAGCGGATCGGCGCTCGGCATCAGTCTACCACCATTTCCGGCGCATGCACCGTCGCGCTGCGCGAGCGCGCTGACCACGGCGCTATCTTGCCTCTTCTCCCTTGTCAGACCAAGGGCGCGCAAGTACCATGCAGGCTTATTTTCCCCCTTTCTGGAGAGCGGTATGTTTCACGGCAGTATGGTGGCTTTGGCGACCCCCATGCGGGAGGACGGCTCGGTGGATGAGGCGAGCCTTGCCCGCTTGGTGGAGTTCCACGTCGAGAGCGGTACCGATGCGCTGGTGGTCGTTGGCACTACCGGCGAATCGGCGACCCTGGATCACGACGAACACTGTGTGCTGATTCGAAAGTGTGTCGAGCTGGCCGATGGGCGTCTGCCGGTGATCGCCGGCACCGGCGCCAACTCCACCCGTGAGGCGATCGAGCTGACCCGCTGCGCCATGGAGGGGGGGGCCGATGCCTGCCTGCTGGTCACCCCCTACTACAATAAGCCGACCCAGGAGGGGCTCTACCGCCACTTCAAGGCGGTGGCCGAGGCGGTGCCGGTGCCGCAGATCCTCTATAACGTGCCGGGGCGTACCGCCTGCGACATGCTCAACGACACCGTTGAGCGTCTGGCGGATATCTCCAATATCGTCGGCATCAAGGACGCCACGGGGGACATGGCCCGCGGCAAGGATCTCATCGATCGCTGCGGTGAGCGTATCGATGTTTTCAGCGGCGATGATGCCACCACGCTCGATCTGATGCGTCTGGGGGGCAAGGGGGCGGTTTCGGTGACCGCCAACGTCGCTCCGCGGGAGATGCACCTGATGTGCCAGGCGGCGCTAAACGGCGATTTCGCCGCCGCCGAGACCATCAACGAGAAGTTGATGCCGTTGCACAAAAAGCTCTTTGTTGAGGCCAACCCGATCCCGGTCAAGTGGGCACTGCATGAGATGGGGATGATCCCATCGGGTATTCGCCTGCCGCTGACCGAGCTGTCCGAACCGTATCACGATACCGTACGCGAGGCGCTTAAAAGCGCCGGTGTGCTGTAAGAGGAAATGAGTTTGATCAACCAATATACCCGAGGGGTGCTGCTGGCGGCCCTCTGCCTGACTCTCATCGCCTGTAGTGGCGGAAGCAACAGCCGTATCGATTATAAAGAGGCCAAGACGCTGCCGGATCTGGACGTGCCGCCGGATCTGGCCACCCCTGTGGATACCGGTGTGGATAATCTGCCCGGCTCGAGCGGCGACGCTGCAACCACCACTGGTGGCGGTGGTGGACGTGTGCTGCCGGTGGGTGAGGGGATCCGGGTTGCCCACGACGGCAGCCTTCGCTGGCTGGTCATCGACAGTGAGGCGGAGCGGTTATGGCCCCGTCTGCGCCAGTTCTGGGCCAGTCTCGGGCTGGAGCTCAAGCGCGACGAGCCGCAGTTGGGGATCATGGAGAGCGAGTGGGCCGAAAACCGGGCCGATGCCCCTGGGGGTTTTCTCACCGGCCTGGTCAAAAGCGTCTTCAAAAACGCCTACTCGGCCGATACCCGTGACAAGTACCGTATCCGTCTTGAGCCGCGCGAAGATGGTCGTACCGAACTGTTTCTGACCCACTACGGCCTCAAAGAGGTGGTGGCCGGGCAGACGGTGGAGGGGTTTGTCGATACCGCTTGGCAGGTACGCCCCTCCGACCCTGAGCTGGCCAACGAGCTGCTCAACCGTTTGGTACTGTTCCTCGGCGGTACAGAGCAGACCGCCGAGGCGGCGCGTCAGCCGGAGACCGAGGCGGCACTAGAGCGCGTTGAGCGGGCCCGCCTGGAGGGCGATCTGTTGGTGCTGGATGAGGGGTTCAGCCGCGCTTGGCGGCTTACCGGTTTGGCGTTGGATCGTATCGGGCTGGTGGTCGAGGATCGCAACCGCAGTGCCGGGCTCTACTACGTCTCGCGCATCGACCAGCTCAAGGATGCCGATAGCGATGAGCAAGGGTGGTTCGATGGCCTGTTCAGCGATGAAGCCTCCGAGGAGACACAGGCACAGCAGTGGCAAATAGCGATCGACGGTGGCCGGAGCCGCTCGCGGATTCGTGTCTATGACGAAAACGGCGACGAGGCCCCGGAGCCGGTGCGCCGATCCATCCTGGAGCGGCTGCAGGAGTCGCTACGCTAGTGAACTGATGCGCTTCGCCCTGTTTGGCAGTGGCAGCAAGGGGAATGCGACGCTAATCGAGCACGGCTCGACCCGTCTGCTGATCGACTGCGGCTTCTCACTGCGGGAGCTGGAGCGGCGCATGGCGCGGCTGGGCGTGGAGGCCGCATCGCTGAGCGCCGTCCTGGTGACCCACGAACACAACGACCATATCGGCGGGGTGGGGCCGCTGGCACGAAAGTACCGAATTCCGGTCTGGATGACCGCCGGTACGGCCCGTTCCGCCGCCAGGCGCCTGGGGGAGCTGCCCGAGCAGCGGTTGCTCAACTGCCACAACGGCTTGGCCGTGGGGGAGCTGCAGGTTTCGCCCTTTCCGGTTCCCCACGATGCGCGCGAGCCGTGCCAGTTCGTCTTCAGCGATGGCGACAAACGGCTGGCTCTTTTGACCGACACCGGACGCAGTACGCAGCATATCGAGCAGCAGCTCAGCCGCTGCGACGCGCTTATCCTGGAGAGCAACCACGATAGTGAGATGCTGCGCACCGGCCCCTATCCGCCGCGGCTGCAGGCCCGTGTCGGCGGTGAGCTGGGTCACCTGAGCAACGCCCAGGCGGCGGCTATCCTGCAGCGGATCGATTGCGGCTCGCTGCAGCACCTGGTGGCGGCCCATCTGAGCGAAAAGAACAACCGACCGCAGCTCGCCGTGGAGGCACTGAGCGGAGCGCTGGGGTGTGAGGCCGAATGGATTGCACTGGCAGATCAGGAGCACGGCCTGGACTGGCGAGTGATAGCATAAAACTGAACAGACTTTGAGGCGATGATGATGGAAAAACGGGCTGAGCTGTATGCGGGTAAGGCCAAGTCGGTCTACACCACCGACGATGAGGATGCACTGATCCTGGAGTTTCGCAACGACACCTCCGCCTTCGACGGCGAGAAGGTCGAGCAGCTCGATCGTAAAGGGATGGTGAACAACCAATTCAACGCCTTCATTATGGGAAAGCTCGAAGAGGCGGGGATAGAGACCCACCAGATCCGGCTCCTCTCCGACACCGAGTCCCTGGTCAAGCGCCTCGATATGCTGCCCATCGAGTGTGTGGTGCGCAACATCGCCGCCGGCTCGCTGGTGCGCCGTCTCGGGGTGGAGGACGGCATGACGCTCAACCCGCCTACCTTTGAGTTCTTTCTCAAGAACGATGCCCTGCACGACCCGATGATCAACGACTACCACATCCTCAGCTTCGGCTGGGCGAGTGAGGAGGAGATCGCCCGGATGAAGGAGATGACCTTCCGCGTGAATCAGGTGCTGACCCGGCTCTTTGACGCTGCCGGCATGCTGCTGGTCGACTACAAACTGGAGTTTGGCCGCTACCACGGTCGATTGGTACTGGGCGATGAGTTCACCCCGGACGGCTGTCGACTCTGGGATAAACAGACCCGCGAGAAGCTCGACAAGGACCGCTTTCGCCAGGGACTCGGCGGCGTGGTCGAGGCCTATGAAGAGGTGGCG
>JBNJGC010000018.1:0-2172 GCA_051747405.1 Pseudomonadota bacterium | reverse complement strand
TTTTGGAGGTGAGTGGGATGCGTATGCTCTTGGGGCTGAAGATCCGTACCAAGCTCTGGCTGGGGTTCGGAGTGCTGCTGCTGATCCTGGCCGTGGTCGCGGTGAATGTCGTCGCCAGCCTGGCGCAGGTGGGCCAGCAGAGTAAGCGGGTGGTGGATGAGCTACAGCCGGTGGTGTTCGATGCCATTGAGCTGTCGGCGCAGCTTGATGCCGCGAGCAAGTCACTCGGTTTCTATCTGTTGAGCCATGAGCCGCAGCACAAGAGCGACTATGAGCAGGCCCTGAATGAGGCCGACGCCCTACTCACTGCCCTGCTCAACTCCTCCGTGGCGGCGCACGACAGCACGACCGCCGCGCAGCTTCGGGCCCTGAGAGAGAAGTTTGAGCGTTTCCGTGGTTACCGCCAGCGGATGCTGGAGTTGGCCGGCGATGACGGCGCCAACCAGCCCGCCTTCGGCTATGCTTCGGAGAAGCTCAACCCCTATAGCCAGACGATGCTCCAGCTGCTCTCACAGATGGTGCTGGCGGAGAAGGGGGAGAGCCCCAGCGCCGAGCGGCGCGAGCTGCTGCTGCTAATCACCGACATGCGCTACGCCTGGGTCAACATCATGAGCTCCCTGCGTGGCTACCTCGCCTTCCGTACCGACACTACCCTGACCGAGATCGCCAACTACCGGGAGATGCTGGAGAGCCGTCTGGACCAGCTTGCGGCCTACGAGGATATGATGACCCTGGATCAGTACGACTCCTACGAGCAACTGACCGATGCCTACCGCACCTTCAGCGACAACTTCCCCGGCCTGGTGGAGATACATAGCAGTGAGCGCTGGCGTACCGATGCCTACCTGATCCGCACCGACTTGGGGGCGTTGCTGGAGGCGATCAACGGTGATCTCGATGCGTTGTTGGGGCGTCTGCGGGATGACATCGATAACAGTGGCAGTGCGATGCTGGCGCAGACCGAGGCCACCGGCACCATGGTGATCACCCTGTCGCTGTTGGCGCTGGTGGTAGGTGTCGCCGCCGCCTGGCTGCTCAGCCGCCTTATCGTCACCCCGATCAACGCCGCAGTGAAGGCGATGGACGATATCGCTGACGGCGGCGGTGACCTCACCTGTAGCATCGATATGCGCTCCAACGATGAGTTGGGCCAGATGTGTAGCGCCTTTAACCGTTTCGTCGGTAAAATTCGGGATATCGTTGGCCCGGTCAGCGACGCCACCGACAAACTCAGCACCTCCGCCGGACACATGTCCACCGTGATCGATGAGACCCGCGACGGGGTGCAACGCCAACAGTCGGAGACCGAACAGGTGGCTACGGCGATGAACGAGATGGTCGCCACCGCCCAGGAGATGGTCGACAATGCCGCCATGGCCGCCGATGCCACCCAGCAGGCGGACAGTGAGGCGCAGTCCGGCAGTCAGGTGGTCAGCGGCACAGTCGGCAGTATCAACGATCTGGCCGGCGCGGTGGAACGGGCCGCCAGTGTGATCCAGCGGCTGGAGGCCGACTCGGAGCAGATCGGCACGGTACTGGATGTCATCCGCGGCATCGCCGAGCAGACCAACCTGCTGGCGCTCAACGCCGCCATCGAGGCGGCCCGTGCCGGCGAGCAGGGGCGCGGCTTTGCCGTGGTGGCCGATGAGGTGCGCAACCTCGCTTCCCGCACGCAGTCCTCCACGCAAGAGATCCACGACATGATCGACAAGCTCCAGACCGGTGCCCGTGAGGCGGTACAGGTAATGAGCGAAGGGCGCGAGCAGGCGCAGGATAGTGTGCAGCAGGCAGCCCGCGCCGGCGAGTCGTTGCAGGCGATCACCGAGGCGGTGGTGCGCATCCGCGAGATGAACCACCATATCGCCGAGGCGGCGCAGCAGCAGGGCGAGGTGGCCGAGGAGATCAACCGCAACCTGAGCAATATTACCCAGGTGGCGGAGCAGACCAGCCAGGGCACCGAGTCGCTGGAGCGGGCCAGCGGCGAGTTGGGTGGGCTCTCACGCCAGCTACAGTCACTGGTGGGGCATTTCCGTACCTGATGCGCACCGGGCAGCCTGCTTCGAACCCTCACCGCTGTCTCTCAACCGTTCGGTTTTTCCAGCGCCTGGCAGAAAGCCTCAGGGTGCGCGCATACTTACATAACACCCCGCGTACAGCTAGTGGTCCATGCGG
>JBNJGC010000017.1:0-24054 GCA_051747405.1 Pseudomonadota bacterium | reverse complement strand
CTCGGAGAGGGGCGGGGCCTGGTCAATATCCGCCGTCGCGCCGAAGAGCTCGGCGGAGAGAGCCGTATCCGCATCGAACAGGATCGCTTTACGGTTCACACCAGTGTCGGGGTGGGTCTGACACAGAGGGCGGCTCAATGGGTTGATCGCGACAGCGGCTCAACCTTGAGCACCGACTAACAGTGAGTGCAACGCTCAGCCTGCTTTATCTGGAGAACGACCTCGCCAGCAGCCTGTCCAGGGCGTTGGCGAAGTTGCGCCGGTCGCTCTGATTGAGCGGCGGCGGTCCGCCGGTGTGGATGCCGCTGCTGCGCAAGGTGTCCATGAAGTCGCGCATACCGAGGATCTGGTTGATGCTGTCGAGGCTGTAGCGCTCGCCGCGAGGGTTGATGGCGTGGGCGTGCTTTTTCAGCACCTCGGCCGCCAGCGGTATGTCGGCGGTGATGACGATGTCCCCTGCTTGAGCCGATTCGACGATATAGTCGTCGGCAACATCGAAGCCGCTGGCGACCTGTTTGCTGCTTATCCAGGGGGAGCGGGGGACGTTCAGCGCCTGGTTGGCCACCAGGGTGAGCTTGACCTTGGCGCGTTCGGCGGCGCGGTAGAGGATCTCCTTGATTTGCACCGGACAGGCGTCGGCGTCGACCCAGATCTGCATGTCACTCTCTCGGCGGTGGAGGGGGAGAGGGCAGTGTACTACGGAACAGGGTGAGTGTGCGCTCACCTTGTGAAGCCTTCGCCGGGGGAGAGCCAGGGAGAGAAAAATAATTGCAAATAGTACTGGCGTAAGTCGGGTGATTGTCCTATAGTGAACTTGGCTACAGATATGTTATTGGCAGTTTCAGCAGTTCCTCACCGGTTACTTCTCGATACACCTGATTCATTACCTGTAGGCACAACCCGTTCTATTAGATTGTTTTAAAAGGTAAATATACATGGCTACAGGTACAGTCAAGTGGTTTAACGAGTCCAAGGGCTTTGGTTTCATCTCTCAGGATGACGGCGGTCAGGACGTATTCGTCCATTTCAGCGCCATCCAGGGCTCCGGCTTCAAAACCCTGGCGGAAGGTCAGGTCGTAAGCTTCGACGTTGAGAACGGCCCCAAAGGCCCTCAGGCAAGCAACGTCGTTTCTCAGTAAGCGTCCTGCGTGACTGACCGGCAGGCGGTAGTTCACTACCGCCCGCCGGCGCTCAAGCGACGGGCCGTGACTTCCCCTCCTACGGAGGGCGAGGACGCGGCCCGTCGCTTTTTGTGCCCACCTCAGAGCGAGGCTCCTCCTCGCCCGGCAGCGGACTCATCCGCTGCGGCTCCACCACCCAGACAATACGGGAGATCCCTCTATGAAAACCCTCTTCGTCGGTAATATCGCCCCCCAGGTCACCGAAGACGAACTCCGGACACTGTTCACCGAATACGGTACCGTGCGCAAGCTCGAGCTGCCACGCGACATCTTCAGCGGACGCAACAAGGGCTTCGCCTTCGTCGACATGGAGGGGCATGAGGCCCGCGCCGCCATGAGCGCCCTCAACGGCAAGTCGTTCATGGAGAGCAACCTCAAGGTGCGCGACGAACGCCCGAAGAAGCGTGGTCGGCGTTAGCGGGTTTAACAGGGGCGTAAGGGCTGATTAGCCCCGACTGTCCCGCCCAGACTGCCCCATTCAGCGCCGCGATGGTCAGGTGGGCTAACACGGTTTGTCGAGGGCGCAGGTGCCAATACTCCGTGGCTATCTGGGATTTTTATGGGTGAGTTGTTATGGTTCGCCTGTTAACACAACGGACAAGCCAAGCATGAGAAAAGCCGATATTCAAAAGCTGCGCATCGATATCGTCTGCGACGACAAGAGCGCGCTGTCGCTGTTGATGGACGCCGCGGGGCAGGTCAGCCGCCAGGGGAGCGGTGCGCTGCCGGCGGAGCCCTTCTCGGTTATGAGTGAGGGGGATGGCTCCATCTTTGCCGCCCTGATCGGGGCGCTGGATGACCGGGTGTTCGAACACGCCGCAGTCTACGACCACCCGGACAAGTCGGGGCTGCCCATCACCTACAGCATCGCCTTTATGGGTGAAGACCCGTCCGATGTGCGGGTGTTTGAGTTCAGGCTGGGGACCGAGACCGCGGATGTGGGCGAGCTTCTGCCCTATTTCGATCAGTTCATCTCCAAGGCGGTGATGGCCACCGATGAGTGGTACGCCGCCGAGAAGGCGCAGGCTGAAGCCTGAGCCAAGCCCTTGATGCCACCCCGGGGCGCCGCAGAGCGGCTCGCTGCCGGTGGCGCTATCAGGTGGCGGTGAGTTCCGGTCCCACCTCGTCGATCTGCTCCTTATCCAGATACTCTTCGGCATACTTTTCGAAGAGCCGCTCCTTGAGGAAGATCTCGTAGAGATCGGGGTCGATGTGGCGGTCCTTTTTCATGAAGCCGAGGATGCGGATCGCCTCGGAGAGCTTTTTGCCCTTTTTGTAGGGACGGTCGCGGGCAGTGAGGGCCTCGAAGATGTCGGCGATGGCCATGATGCGCGCCTGCACCGACATCTGCTCGCCGGTGAGTCCGCGGGGGTAGCCGCTGCCGTCCATCTTTTCGTGGTGGCCGCCGGCGAACTCCGGGACGTTTCTCAGGTGTTTGGGAAAGGGGAGCGCCTCGAGCATCTTGATGGTGGCAACGATGTGATTGTTGATCACCTCACGCTCCTCGGGGTTGAGGGTGCCTTTGGCGATGGTGAGGTTGTCGATCTCCTCTTCGCTTAGCAGCGGCAGCTCCTCACCCTGATGGCGCCAACGGCGCCGGCCTATCTGCCTGACCCGTTCGATATCCTCTTCGGCCATGAATTCGCCGCCGGTATTGCTTTTCCGGAGGAAGGCGCGCTCCTGGTCCAGCTCGGCGACGCTCTGTGCGTAGTGCCGCTCCAGCTGGGTCTGGTCCACCCTCTCGCCGTTTTCGGCGGCGGCGAGCTTCTGCTTGAGCATGGCGATCTCGGCATCGCGCTTGAGCACTTCGAAGCGGGTGTCTACGGTCTCGATGCGGTCGTAGATGGTCTCCAGCTTGGTCGCCTTGTCCACTACGTACTCGGGGGTGGTGATCTTGCCGCAGTCGTGTAGCCAGGCGGCGATCTCCAGTTCGTAGCGATCCTTGTCGTCCATGTGGAAGTCGCTCAGCGGCCCCTCGGTGATGCGGTCTGCCGCGTCGGCCAGCATCATGGTCAGTACCGGTACCCGTTTGCAGTGGCCGCCGGTGTAGGGGGATTTTTCGTCGATGGCGGTCGCCACCAGCTGGATCAGCGATTCGAGCAGCCGCTTGAGATCGTCGATGAGGCGGCGGTTGGTCAGGGCGATGGCCGCCTGGGAGGCGAGGGATTCGGCCAGGTGTTGCGCTTCGTCGTCGAAGGCGATGATCTCGCCACTCTCCCCGTCTTGGGCGTTGAGCAGTTGCAGTACGCCGATGATATCCCCCTCGTGGTTCTTCAGCGGAACGGTGAGGAAGGAGGTAGAGCGGTAGCCGGTACTGGCGTCGAACCGTTGTGTGCCGGAGAAGTCGAAGCCCTCGGCGTCGTAGGCGTCGGGTATGTTGACGGTGGTGTCGTTGAGAACCGCGTGGGTCACCACCATGTGGTGGTTGGGCTTGCCGTGCTCGTCGTAGAGCGGGATCGGCTCGAACGGGATGGGTTTGCCGGTGGTGCCGCCCATGGCGAAGTTGAGCGAGTCGGTGCGCACGATCTCCATCTTCACCGTGTCGTCCTCCTGCACCGAGTAGAGGGTGCCGCCGTCGGCGTTGGTCAGCTCCTTGGCGCCGATGAGGATCCGCTCCAGCAGCGTCGGAGTGTCGGACTCCGATGAGAGGGCGATGCCGATCTCGGTCAGCTTTTCGATACGTTGCAGCAGGTGGGGTGCGCGGGCCATGGTGAGCTCCTGTTCGGGCGGTGTCACAAAAGTGTGAAATCTGCGGTTTATGCCTCTCCCTACACTCTATATAATCGGACGATTGTTTGCAGCAGTGCGTTTGCGCCATTGTCAGGGTGATTGCGATAGTGAAGAGAAACCGATTTAAGGCCGTGCTGTGTCTCGCGGCGCTGCTGGGTGTGCAGCTGCCGGCGCAGGCGACGCTGGAGGGTGTCGCACAAGCCGTGGCCGAGGGGCGCTACGGCGAGGCGCTGGAGCGGCTCGATACCCTGCCCGGCCAGCTCGGCAGCGGGGTACGGGGACAGTTTCTCGAGGCGGCGGCCCTGGCCGGTCGCGGTGAGCTGGAGGCGGCTGAGGAGCGCTATCTGGCGCTGATCGAGCAGGCTCCGGCCCGGCCTGAGGCGTACAATAACCTGGCCGCGCTCTACGCCCGCCAGGGGCGGCTGGACGAGGCGCGCCAGCTGCTGGAGCAGGCGATGGCGACCCACCCCAGCTACGCCACTGTTTACCAAAACTTGAGCAGTATCTACATGGCGATGTCGCGTAGCGCCTATGCCCGAGCCCTGCAGATGGGTGAGCGCAGCAGCGAGCAGCCGCAGCTTGAGCGGCTGCTGGCGCTGGCACCGACCGCGAGTGCCCCGCCAGCGGCGGCGAAGGAGGACGAATCGGCGGAGGTGGTTGCGACAGCCGTCGCTACGCCAGCCGAGCCGGACGAGCAGAAGGCGGTGGAGTCCGAGGCGAGCACGGCGGAGTCGCCCGCCGAGGCGGCGCCGCTGGTGGCCGAGGTGGCCGCTGCCGAGTCGGAGAGCGCGGCGGAGCAGAGTCGTCCGCCCGAGTCACCGGCACAGACCGCTACTGCGCCGAGCGGTGGCAGCGAGGCGGTGGCTGCGGTACGCCGGCACATGCACGACTGGGCTACGGCTTGGGCCGAACAGGATGTGGAGGGCTACCTGGCCGCCTACTCCGAGCGCTTTGAACCGGGGCGCGGGCTGAGCCAGGAGCAGTGGCGCGCGCAGCGCCGCAACCGCATCCGTCGACCGGCTTTTATCCAGCTGGAGCTGAGCGAGCTGGAGGTGGTCATGGAGGAAGCCGGGCGGGCACGGGTGGAGCTGGTGCAGCAGTATCGCTCCGACACCTACCGGGATCGAACACGCAAGCGCTTCGGCCTGATCCGCCAGGATGGTGACTGGCAGATCCTCTCGGAAAAGACCCTTGAGGTACTCTGAAGCCATGCCCCGTCTTATCCGTCCCCTCATCGTCGTCCTGCTGCTGCTGCCGCTGGCGATCTACGCCGTGCAGCAAGGGGGCCGGGAGGGGCGTCAGGACGACGCCCCAGCCGAGGTGGGTGTGGTGGAGATCGGCCAAGCTCTGGGCGAGCGTGAGCAGCTCTACCGCCAGGCACTGGAGCGGCTGGAGCAGCGCCTGGCGCGCTACCCCGAGGACTATGAGGCACAACTCCTAACGGCGCTAATCAAGTTCAAATCGGGCGATCTGGAGGCTGCTCTCAATGAGCTTCAGGGGCTGACCCGCCGGCAACCCAACTTCCACCTTGCCCACCTCATTCACGGGGATCTGCTGTTGGCTCGTGCCAGGGTGGTGAGAGACATCGGCACCGCGGCGGTGTTGGACGGGGCGACAGAGGGCAGACAGGAGATCGCTCTGCTGCGGGAGGAGGCGGAGGCGCGTCTGCGCGCCTACCTCGATACCCTGCCGCGGGGGCGTCTGCCGCGGGCGCTGCTGATGCTGGATGAGGGTATCGACACCGCCCTGGTGGTGGACAAGGGCGGTAACCGCCTCTACGTCTACGAGCGCGGTCCCATGGGTGAGCCCGAACTGCTCCACGACTTCTATGTCAGCACCGGTAAACTGCGTGGCAACAAGCGTATCAGCGGCGATCTGCGTACCCCCGAAGGGGTCTACTTCATCACCCGCCATATCCCCGGTGACAAGCTGCCGGACCTCTACGGAATCGGCGCCTACCCCATGAACTACCCCAACGAGTGGGATCGCAAGCTGGGCAAAACCGGCTACGGCATCTGGCTGCACGGCACCGAAACCGCTTTCTACAGCCGCCCGCCGCTCGATAGCGAGGGGTGTGTGGTGATGCCCAATATGGATCTGCAAAACGTCAGTCGCTATCTGGAGCCGGGCGAGACCCCCATCGTGGTGACCGAGCAGGTACAGTGGCTGGAGCGCCCGCAGTGGCGCAGCCTGCGCCGTGAGGTACATGAGGCGGTGGAGCGCTGGCGCAGTGATTGGGCCAGTTCCGATGTGGAGCGCTACCTGGCCCACTACGCCGATGGGTTCTGGAGCGGCAAGCAGGATTTGCAGGCGTGGAAGGCGCGCAAACGCCGTATCGCGCGCTGGAAGAGTTGGCAGAAGGTGGATCTCAGCGGGCTGTCACTGTTCGCCTACCCTGAGGCCGCCAGCGACGGGCGCCAGATGGTGGTGGCCAACTTCAGCCAGCACTACGACTCCAACAACTTCGAGAGCCGGATCGATAAACGTCTCTATCTGGTCAAGGAGGCGGGGCAGTGGAAGGTGCTGTATGAGGGGGCGCAGTAGGATCACGGGAGTGTCGTTAAACACCCCGGTGTCCAGCGCAGAGTCCCAGCTCCCGCTGTAGTGCCTCCAGCAGCCGTTCGGCGATCTTATCCAGTGGCAGTTCGACACCCAGTTCCGACAGTTGGGTAACCCCGAGCCCGGCCTGGCCGCAGGGGTTGATACGGGAGAAGGGCTCCAGATCCATCGCCACATTCAGGCTTAAACCGTGGTAGCACCCATTACGCCGTACGCGCAGCCCCAGCGAGGCGAGCTTCGCCCCATCCACATAGACCCCCGGCGCATCCTGCCGTGCGACCGCCGTCAGTCCGAACCCCTCCAGTAGCGTGATCACCGCCCGCTCCATGGCGCTGACCGTCTGTCGCACCCCTAGTCGCGCGCGCCTCAGGTCGAGCAGTAGATAGACCACCAGCTGTCCGGGACCGTGGTAGGTCACCTGTCCGCCGCGGTCCACCGCGATGACCGGGATATCCCCCGGAGCCAGCAGATGCTCCGCCTTGCCGTTCATCCCCTGGGTGAACACCGGCGGGTGCTCCACCAGCCAGATCTCATCGGGCGTTTCGGCGCTACGGCTCTCGGTAAAGGACTGCATCGCCTCCAGGGTGGGGAGGTACTCGATAAGCCCTAGGTGGCGGATTAGGAGAGGGTGACTCAAAGTTTATGTTCAGGATGAACGGGCCGCTTCATCACGTCCCTGTGACCGCGGCACTGGTGCATCCATGTACGGCGTATACCGCGGGCGCACGCCTGCA
Source organism: Pseudomonadota bacterium (assembly GCA_051747405.1). Lineage (GTDB taxonomy): Bacteria > Pseudomonadota > Gammaproteobacteria > Thiohalomonadales > Thiohalomonadaceae > JAPHTQ01. The sequence continues at coordinate 16,850 of JBNJGC010000017.1, read as the reverse complement.
GGGATGTAGGTGGATCGACAAGGTCGGGAGCAGCTTGTCGATAGCACAAGAGCGGTGCAAAGTTTATATTCAGGATGAACAGTATACCGCGGGCGCAGGGATGCGCAAGAGCGGTGCAAAGTTTATGTTCAGGATGAACGGGCCGCTTCATCACGTCCCTGTGACCGCGGCACTGGTGCATCCATGCACGGCGTATACCGCGGGCGCACGCCTGCAGGGATGTAGGTGGATCGACAAGGTCGGGAACAGCTTGTCGATAGCGCAGGAGCGGTGCAAGGCTCAGAGCGCCATCAACACCTCTTCGCAGGCGGTCAGTTCGCGGTAGATGTTGTCGAGTTGTTCGCGGCTGGTGGCGCGGACGGTGATGGTGACGGAGAGGTATTTTCCGCCTTTGCTATCGCGCGTTTTGACCGCCCCTTCGCTCAGGTCGGGGGCGTGTTTACGCACCAGGCCGATAACCCGTGCCTCGAACTCGTCGTCGGCCAGTCCCATCGCCTTGACGGGGAAGTGGCAGGGGAACTCCAGCAGGGTCTCTTGGTCACTCATTTTCGCTTACTCCGCACGACCTTCACGGAAGGCCTGTTTGTAGGTCTGGTAGAGGGCGATGAGTCGCTGCCAGAGCGGGCCCGGTCGGCCCTGGCCGACTGGCGCCTGGTCCAGGCGGATCACCGGGGTGATCTCCTTGCTGGAGGAGGTGAGCCAGATCTCGTCGGCCTGCTGCAGCTGCATCTGACTGATTGCGCCCTCTACACATGGGACGGCGTTGTCGTGGCACAGTTCCACCACTAGATCGCGGGTGATACCCGGCAGGAGCAGGTTGCTCTTCGGCGGCGTAAGTACCACGCCATTGTTGACGATAAAAAGGTTGCTGGCTGAGCCTTCGGTAACGAAGCCGTCACGCAGCATGATCGCCTCCGCGGCGCCGGCATCCGCCGCCTGTTGGCGCAGCAGGATGTTGGGTAGCAGAGCGATCGCCTTGATGTTGCAGAGCTTCCAGCGGATATCCTCGACGGTGATCGCCGCGACCCCTTCACGCAGCGTGTCGGGGACCGGGCCCAGCGGTGTGCTCATGGCGAAGACGGTGGGCTCAGTGTGCGTCGGGAAGCGGTGATCGCGCGGGGCGACTCCGCGGGTGACCTGCAGGTAGAGCGACTGCTCACCACCGCCGTTACGATCGATCAACTCTTCCAGCCGCTGTTGCCAGGTGGTGTGATCCAGAGGATTGTGTAGGCGGATACCCTGAAGGCTGTGATCCAGCCGTTCAAGGTGGTGTGGCAGGCGGAAGAGCCGACCACCGTAGACCGGGATGACCTCGTAGACACCGTCGCCAAAGATAAAGCCGCGGTCGAGGACGGAGATCTTCGCCTCCGCCGCGGGCAGGTATTGGCCGTTGAGAAAGACTGTGCCGGTGAGTGCGTCGTGCATGGTCCGGGCTACTGGAACAGTAGCATGACGTTGTCTTTGAGTTTCTGCCAGAGACCGCCCTCGTCAACCCCCTGCAGGGCGACCAGGGGGCGCTCTGCCAGGGTCTCGTCGCTGAGTTTGACCGTGACCATACCCAGCTCGTCACCCGCGTCGATGGGGGCGACCAGGGTTTTGTCGACGCTGAGCGAGGCGTTGAGCGATTTGTACTGGCCACGGGGGACGGTGACGTGGAGCGCCTGGCTCAGGCCCAGCGGCACGCTCTCCGACTCGCCTTTCCAGACGCGCATCTCCTTGAGCGACTCATCGGCGTTGTAGAGGAGGTGAGTTTCGTAGAAGCGGAAGCCGTAGTTGAGCAGCTTCTGGCTCTCCTGAGCGCGGGCCTTCTCACTGGAGGTGCCCATCACCACGGCGATAAGCCGCATCTGATCGCGTTTGGCCGAGGAGACGAGGCAGTAGCCGGCCGCTTCGGTGTGGCCGGTCTTGAGCCCATCGACGCTGTCGTCCCGGTAGAGCAGCAGGTTGCGGTTGGACTGGGTGATGTTGTTGTAGGTGTAGCGCTCCTCGGAGTACCAGGGGTAGTAGTCGGGGAATTCTTTGATAAGCGCCTGCGCCAGCCGGGCCATGTCGCTGGGGGTGGTGTAGAGCTCCGGGTCGGGTAGCCCGGTGCTGTTGGTAAAGTGGGTGTTCTTCAGCCCCAGGCTTTTGGCGTGGGCGTTCATCAGCGGGACGAAGGCCTCTTCGCTGCCGGCGACAAACTCGGCCAGGGCGACGCTGGCGTCGTTACCGGATTGAATGATCATTCCCTTGAGCAGCTGCTCCACCGTGACCCGTTTGCCGACCTCAATGAACATCCGCGAGCCCGGCATACGCCAGGCCTTTTCGCTGATCAACACCTCGTCGGCGAGGCTGATGTGGCCCGCCTTGAGCTCGTGGAATACGGAGTAGGCGGTCATCATCTTGGTCAGGCTAGCCGGTTCGAGCCGCTGTTCGGGGTTGTCGGCGGCGAGGATCTGGCCGCTGTGGTAGTCCATCAGGACGTAGCCGCTGGCGGCCAGGCGCGGGGGCGAGGGGATCAGCGAGGGGGCGGCCTGGGCGCTGAATACGACGGCCAGTAGTACAAGGGCGAGTAGTTTGGTGAGCGTTCGCATCATGCTGAAGTGTGTGTCCGGTTGACGATATGTGGTGGCAATCTGCGCATTTTAGCCGGTTGCCGCGCGGATGAGTAGACCGTTGGTCAGTCGATGATGATGGTGGGCACGCCTAGGCCCAGGTCGTTGATGCGTGAGGCGATGCGGTCCGCCTCCCGGACCGACTTGAGAGGGCCTACCCTAACCCGGTAGACCTGCTTGCGATCGGCGCTGGTGCGCAGAATGGAGGCGCCACTGACGTTGTTCAGCGCCAGCCGGGCGCGCAGCGATTCGGCGTTGTCCATGCTGATGAACGAGCCTAGCTGTAGGTAGAGGGTCGGTTTGGGCTCACTTCCCTTAGGGGCGATGGCCTTCTCCACACGGGCGCCCGAGGGGCGGGTGGGAGTCGAGGCGGTGCGGGTGGTGGCAGGCATCGGCTGCCCCGGCTCCAGGGCGCGGACCTCGACCCGACCGGTGCCGTGGCCGATGATGTCGAGCTTTTTTGCCGCGGTGTAGGAGAGGTCGATGATGCGCCCCTCATGGAAGGGGCCGCGGTCGTTGACCCGCACCACGACCTGCCGACCGTTGTCCAGGTTGGTGACCTGGACATAGGCGGGGATGGGCAGGGTCTTGTGCGCGGCGGTCATGGCGTACATATCGTAGGTCTCGCCGTTGGAGGTCTTGCGCCCGTGGAACTTCTTGCCGTACCAGGAGGCGATCCCGCGCTCGACGTAGCCGGTGCTCTCCTTCATCACATGGTAGCGTTTGCCCATGACCACGTAGGTCTTGGGGTTGCCGGCGCGGGTGCGTTTTTCGTGTTTGGGAACGGCGTCGGGGATGTGGTCGACCTTGACCTGGCCGCGCGGACCGCTATCGCGGCTGACGCTGGCGGGACCGAGCGTGCAGCCGCTGAGCAGTAGCAGTGTCGCGGTGAGCGTGGTGGCCAGTCTGCCGTATGCCGCCTGCATGGTCAGCCTTTGTCTTCGGTTGCCTGATAGTGTGCCGTGGCGCGGGTGGTGCGGATCGCCTCGGCCAGCTGGTGGACCGCCATGGCGTAGAGCGGGCTGTGGTTGTAGCGGGTGATGACGTAAAAGTTGTGCTGCGCCACCCAGTACTGCATTTTGCCCGGGGTGCTCTCCAGGGCCAGCAGGGCCACCTTGTCACTGTCATTATAGTCGTCCACCGGGCGGATACCCGCCTGGCGCAGCTGGGCCATGGTCAGGGAGGGCTTGTAGCCCTTCTCCACCAGTTCGGTGGGCGCCTCGCCGTGGAGGGTGGCGCGGCTGGTGATCGGTTCGCCGGGCTGCCACTTGTGTTCGGCAAAGTAGTTGGCGACGCTGCCGATGACATCGCTGGTGTTCTCCCACAGGTCTCGTCTGCCATCGCCGTCGAAGTCGACCGCATAGGCGCGGAAGCTGCTGGGGATAAACTGCGGCATGCCCATGGCGCCGGCGTAGGAGCCGAGAAACTCCAGCGGATCGCGCTGCTCCTCACGGCTCATCAGCAGGAAGGCTTCGAGCTGGCGGCGGAAGAAGTCGCTGCGCTTGGGGTAGTCGAAGGCGAGGGTGCTGAGGGCATCCATCACGCGGTAGCGACCGCTGTGGCGCCCGTAGCGGGTCTCTACACCGATGATGGCGACGATGATATGCGCCGGTACCCCATACTCCTTCTCGGCCTGTTCCAGCAGGGCCTGGTTGTCGTGCCAGAAATCGACGCCTTGGCGGATACGCGAGGCGGTGACGAAGATCGGGCGATACTGGTACCAGGGTTTGCTCTCGGCCGGTCGACTGATGGCGTCGATGATGCTCTGTTTGTGCTCCACCTGCGCGAACAGCGCCTCGAGCTCCTCGGGGGAGAAGTCGTGTTCGCTGCCCATCTTTTGGATGAACTCGCGGCTTTGCGGGTACTGCTCTAGGAACTCCTGTGCGAGCACAGGCTGGGTGAGTAGCAGCAGTGTCAGCAGTAGTGATCGTTTCACGGTGTCAGTTCTTCAGTAGTTTACGGTGGGTGTGTATGGACATCAGCATACCGAATGCGGCCATCAAGGTCATCATGGAGCTGCCGCCGTAGCTGACCAGCGGCAGCGGTACACCGACTACGGGGAGCAGGCCGGTGACCATGCCGATATTGACGAAGACGTAGACCATGAAGGTCATGGTCAGCCCCCCCGCGAGCAGGCGCGAGAAGGTGTCCTGGGCCTGGCTGGCGATGTAGAGGCCGCGCAGGATGATGAGCAGGTAGATCGCCAGCAGGATCAACGCCCCCATCAGGCCGAACTCCTCACTCAGCACGGCGAAGATGAAGTCGGTATGGCGCTCCGGCAGGAACTCCAGGTGGGACTGGGTACCGTTGAGCCAACCCTTGCCGTAGAGTCCGCCCGAGCCGATGGCGATCTTGGACTGGATGATATGGTAACCGGCCCCCAGCGGGTCGCTCTCGGGGTTGAGAAAGGTGAGGACGCGGCGGCGTTGGTAGTCGTGCATAACAAACTGCCACATCACCCAGGCCAGCGGTAGCGCAAGCAGTGAGGCGATCCCCACCAGGCGCCAGCTCAGTCCGGCGAACAGCAGTACGAATATCCCCGAGGAGGCGATGAGCAGTGCGGTGCCCAGGTCGGGCTGTTTGGCGATGAGGGCGGTTGGGATCAGCACGATGGTCAGGGCGATGGCGACGTTGCGAAGCCGCGGCGGCAGAGAGCGTTCTGCAAAGAACCAGGCGACCATCATCGGCACCGCCAGCTTCATCAGCTCGGAGGGCTGGAAGCGCACACGGCCGATAGCCAGCCAGCGCTGGGCACCTTTGCCCATCTCGCCCGTCACCAGTACGGCGATGAGCATCAACAGCCCGGCGGCGAAGATCCAATGGGTCCAGCGCTGCAGGGTGTCGGGAGGGATCTGCGCCAGCAACAGCATGCCACCGAAGGAGATGCCCAGCCGGGTGGTGTGGCGCCACAGTTGCGCCTCATCCTGACCGCTGGCGCTGAACAGCACAATCAGCCCCACGCCGGCCAACAGCAGCAAGCCGACCAATAGCGGCGGGTCGAGGTGGATGCGGCGGAATAGGCTATGGCTGTGGGAGGCGTCGCTAAGCAGCATGGCTTACTCTTTTTGGGACAGGTAGTGGTCGATCACCTGGCGTGCGATGGGGGCGGCAACGGCACCGCCGCTACCGCCGTTCTCCACGATCAGGGCGATGGCGATCTGCGGCTCATCCGCCGGTGCGTAGGCGATAAACAGGGCGTGATCGCGCAGCCGCTTGGTGATCTCCGCCTCTTCGTACTCGGCATCCTGGGCGATGGAGAAGACCTGGGCGGTGCCGGTTTTGCCCGCCATTTTATAGTCCAGATCCCGGTTGATGCTGCGGGCGGTGCCGTGGGTGCCGTGCACCACCCTGCCCATGGCGCGGCGGATGCGCCACCAGTTACCCGGATCCTGGATCGGGATCTCCCCCACGGTGACGGGCTCTACCGGCTCCAAGGTCTCGGTGGTGGGGTCTTCGCTGGCGCGCACCACCATCGGCTGCATCAATTTGCCCTCGGCGGCGAAGGCGGCGGTGGCGTTGGCCAGTTGTAGCGGCGTGGAGAGGAAGAAGCCCTGGCCGATACCGGTGATCAGGGTTTCGCCGGGGAACCAGGGTTCGCGGCGGACCCGCCGCTTCCACTCCCGTGTGGGTAGTAGCCCCGAGGTGTCGCCGCCGATATCGATACCGGTTTTGCGACCGAAGCCGAACTGGCCCAGATAGCTGGAGAGCTTGTCGATCCCCAGATTGTACGACAGGTCGTAGAAGAAGACGTCGCAGGACTCGACGATGGCACGGGTCAGGCCGATGGGGCCGTGGCCCCTCTTTTTCCAGTCGCGGTAGCGGTGGTCGTCGCCCTTGAGGGTATAGTGCCCCCGGCAGACCACCGAATCGAGGGTCGTGATCTCATTCAGCTCCAGCCCGGCCAGTCCGACGAAGGGTTTGGTGGTGGAGCCCGGCGGATACTGTCCACGCAGGGCACGGTTGAATAGGGGTTGGTCGATAGACTCGCTCAGCGAGCGGTAGGCCTCCAGGCCGATACCGTTGACGAACTGGTTGGGATCGTAGGCGGGGATGCTGACCAGGCTCAGCACAGCGCCGCTGTTCGGTTCGATAGCGACCATCGCTCCGCGCTCCTCGCCGAAGGCCTGCTCGGCAACACGCTGGAGATCGATATCGATATTCAGGTAGAGGTTTTTGCCCGGCTCCGGCGGGGTTCGCTCCAGTACCCGCAGGACCCGACCGCGGGCATTGGTCTCCACCTGCTGGTGGCCGACCTTGCCATGTAGCTGTGCCTCGTAACTCTTCTCCACACCGAGCTTGCCGATGTAGGTGGTGGCGGCGTAGTTGGAGGGGTCCAGCTCTTGCAGTTCGCGCCGGTTGATCCGCCCCACATAGCCGACGGAGTGGGCGCCCTGTCGGCCCAGCGGGTAGTGGCGGGTGAGGGTGGAGTTGATCTCCACCCCGGGTAGTCGGTGGCTGTTGACCGCCAGTAGCGCCACCTCCTGGGAGGTGAGGCGAAAGCGTAACGGGACCGGCTCGAAGCGGCGGCTACGCTTGAGTTCGTGGCGGAAGCGGTCGATATCCTCCTCCCGTACCGGGATCAGCGCGCCGATGGCCTCCAGGGTCGCCTCCATATCCTCCACCCGCTCCTGCACGATCTCCAGGCTGAAGGTGGGGAGGTTCTGCGCCAGCAGTACGCCGTTGCGGTCGTAGATGAGACCGCGGGTTGGCGCCAGCGGTTGCAGGGCGACACGGTTGTTGGTGGAGAGGGTGGTGTAGTGGTCGTGGCGGCTCAGCTGCAGATAGGCCAGGCGGGAGACCAGCAGCCCCAGCATCAGCAGGCTGAACAGCGCGGCGACGATGGCGCGGCGGCTGAAAAGGTGGCGCTCACGAATCGGATCCTTGAGTAGCGTCGGGCGGCGGCGCATTTCAGCTCACTCGGAAGTGGCGGCGCAGATCGCGCAGGATCAGAAACAGCCAGGGCCAGAGCAGGGTGCTGCTCAGGGAGGGGAGCCAGTAGAGCAGGCTCTCCGGCGACTGGCCGAGAAACCCCTTTATCCAAATCACCAGCAGCTGCTGCAGCAGTAGTAGCAACAGCACCACCAGCGCCTGCTGAGGCAGGGGGTAGATGCGCAGTCGCTGATGCAGGCTGAGTGTCAGGTAGGCCACCAGGGCGAGTGCCAGGGCGTACTGGCCGAGTACGTTGCCGTGGATGACATCGAGAAAAAGCCCCGCGAGCCAGCCGACCCCGACCCCCACCCGCTCCGGTAGGGCCATGCACCAGTAGATGAGCACCATGGTCACCCACTCGGGGCGCAGGTGGCGGGCCCACTCGGGCAGGGGCACCATGGTGAGCATCATGGCGAGAACGAAGCTCAGGGCGATCACCCAGCTGCCGTGGTGTTGCAGCGTCCTCATTCGCCCGCCTCCTGCGGCTGTTCGGGCCAGACCAGCAGCACCTCGCGGGCGCGCCCCAGCTGGGCCATGGGGGTGGCGGTAATACGGGCGTAGGGCTGGCTCGGGTCGCGCTTGACGCTGGCGACCGTCGCGACCGGGTAGCCGGCGGGGAAGCGCAGCCCCAGCCCCGAGGTCACCAGCAGGTCCCCCACCTCGATATCGGTGTTATTGGGCAGGTGGGGGACATCCAGAATGTGGTCCTCGCCGGTGCCCACGGCGAGGGTCCGCAGGCCGTTACGGTTGACCTGCACCGGCAGGGCGTGGTTCGGATCGGTGATGAGGATGGCGGTGCTGTTGACCGGTGAGACGTGGACCACCTGGCCCATCACTCCGTGGGCATCGAGCAGCGGATGGCCCTCGAAGACCCCCGCCTGTTCACCCTTGTTGAGCAGCACCCGGTGGCGAAATGGGTCAAAATCCACCGACAACAGCTCCGCGATCAGGACCCGCTCCCAATTCCGGCTGGCGGATTGGAGCAGTACGCGCAGGCGCCGGTTTTCGGTCTCCAGGGCGGCCAGTTTCTGCAGCTTGAACTCAAGTTTGAGCTGTTTGTCGCGCAGCTGACGGTTCTGCTCAAGCAGCGAGGTGTGGGAGGTGAGGGTCTCAGTGGCCCAGCTCCCCAGGTCGAAGGGGAGGTTGACCAGGTACTGCAGCGGATAGACCGCCACCGAGAGTCCGGAGCGGATCCCCTCCAGCGTCTGCTGGCGGTGATCGAGGGTCATCAGGGCGAGGGAGGCGAGCACCAGCAGCCCGGCACGGACGGTAATCGACGGGCCCTGCGTAAACAGCAGTTTAATGGCTCAGCCCTCCACCGAAGGCAAGCGTGCGCAGACAGATGTGTGGCTGGCGCTGCGGTGCACCGGCCATGGCCTACTCCAGTGCGAACAGGTCGCCGCCGTGCTCGTCCATCAGTTCCAGGGCGCGACCGCCGCCACGGGCGACACAGGTGAGCGGGTCCTCGGCGATGATCACCGGCAGGCCGGTCTCCTCCATCAGCAGGCGATCCAGATCGCGCAGCATCGCCCCGCCGCCGGTGAGCACCATGCCGCGCTCGGCGATATCGGCGCCCAGCTCCGGTGGGGTCTGCTCCAGCGCGGTTTTGACCGCACCGACGATGCCCGCCAGCGGCTCCTGCAGCGCTTCGAGGATCTCGTTGGAGTTGAGGGTGAAGCTGCGGGGGATCCCTTCGGCCAGGTTGCGCCCGCGCACCTCCACCTCACGCACCTCGGCGCTGGGGTAGGCGGAGCCTATCTCCTCCTTGATCCGCTCGGCGGTGGACTCACCGATGAGGGTGCCGTAGTTGCGGCGCACGTAGTTGATGATCGACTCGTCGAAGCGGTCACCGCCGACGCGCACCGAGTTGGAGTAGACGATGCCGTTGAGAGAGAGCACGGCGATCTCGGTGGTGCCGCCGCCGATATCCAGCACCATCGAGCCGCTCGCCTCGGAGATGGGCATGCCGGCGCCGATGGCGGCGGCCATCGGCTCCTCGATCAGGTAGACCTCCCGCGCGCCGGCGCCGGCCGCCGACTCGCGAATCGCCCTCCGCTCCACCTGCGTGGCGCCGCAGGGGACGCAGATGAGCACCCGCGGACTCGGTTTGAAGGCCTTGAACTTGTTCTCGTGGACCTTGCGGATAAAGTGCTGCAGCATCTTCTCGGTGATGGTGAAATCGGCGATGACCCCATCCTTCATCGGTCGGATGGCGACAATGTTGCCGGGGGTGCGCCCGAGCATCGCTTTGGCCTCAACGCCCACGGCGGCAATACGCTTGGCGCTATTGGGACCGGCCTCCTGGCGGATGGCGACTACAGAGGGCTCATTGAGTACAATACCCTCGCCGCGTACATAGACGAGCGTGTTCGCCGTCCCCAGATCGATGGAGATATCGTAGGAGAACATGCCCTTAAAACGTCCCAGAATGCCCATAATTTTCGTCGCTTTTCGGTAGAGTTCGTGTTGTTGTGTCGAGGATCGCACTAATTTAGCAACCCGGTGGGTCTTTGGGCAAGGTTCTATCTGTGATAAGTTTCCTCTTTTTGCACATTAGCCACCGTTTATCGCCGCCTTGGCGGTCTGCGGACGACAATTTGGAGTCATAGCCCATGGCACTCGACAAAAGCGATGTGGAGAACATTGCCCACCTGGCGCGTCTGGCGATCAGCGAGGAGGATGTGCCGGCCTACGCCGACAACCTCTCCAGCATCCTCGACCTGGTGGAGCAGATGAGCGCGGTCGATACTGAAGGGGTGGCGCCCATGGCGCACCCGCTGGCGATGGCCCAGCGTCTGCGCGAAGATGCCGTTACCGAAGGAAACCGGCGCGAGCACTTCCAGCAGCACGCCCCGGCTGTGGAGAACGGCCTGTTCCTGGTACCCAAAGTCATCGAATGATTGTAGCGCGGGCTTTAGCCCGACAACACGCTTTCGTCGGGTTTAGACCCGACCTACAGGTGAATACCCATGCACGATAAGACGATTGCCGAACTGGCCGCCGGCCTCAAGGCCGGCGACTTTACCAGCGAGGAGCTGACCCGCGCCCTGCTCGAGCGTATCAAGGCGCACGATGAGGGGCTCAATAGCTTTATCACCGTCACCGAAGAGCAGGCCCTGGAGCAGGCGCGTGAGGCGGACCGGCGCATCGCCGCCGGTGAGGCGGGGCCGCTCACCGGGGTGCCCATTGCCCACAAGGATATCTTCTGCACCGATGGGGTGCGCACCTCCTGCGCCTCGAAGATGCTCGATCCGTTCATCGCCCCCTACGACGCCACCGTGGTGCGCAAGTTCCGTGAGGCCGGTGCGGTGATGCTGGGCAAGACCAACATGGATGAGTTCGCCATGGGCTCCTCCAACGAGACCAGCTTCTACGGCCCGGTGAAGAACCCCTGGGATACCGATGCGGTACCGGGCGGCTCCTCCGGCGGCTCCGCCGCGGCTGTGGCGGCACGCATTGCCCCCGGCGCCACCGGTACCGACACCGGCGGCTCCATCCGCCAGCCGGCGGCGCTGTGCGGCATCACCGGCCTGAAGCCGACCTACGGCCGGGTCTCCCGCTACGGCATGATCGCCTTCGCCTCCTCGCTGGATCAGGCCGGCCCCATGGCGCGCACCGCCGAGGACTGCGCCCTGATGTTGGGGGCCATGGCCGGCTTCGACGAGCGCGACTCCACCTGCGCCGAACGCGAGGTGCCCGACTACCTCTGCGGGCTTAATGCCGATCTTGGTGGCCTCAAGATCGGCCTGCCCAAGGAGTACTTCGGCGAGGGCCTTGACGCTGAGGTGCAGAAAGCTGTGGAGGCCGCGGTCGAGGAGTACAAAAAACTCGGTGCCGAGGTAGTGGAGATCTCCCTGCCCAACACCAACCTCGCCGTTCCCACCTACTACGTGGTGGCCCCGGCCGAGTGCTCCTCCAACCTCTCGCGCATGGATGGGGTGCGCTTCGGCTACCGCTGCGAGGAGCCGAAGGACCTGGAAGACCTCTACAAGCGCTCCCGCGGCGAGGGCTTCGGCCCCGAGGTGAAGCGCCGCATCATGGTCGGCGCCTACGCCCTCTCCTCCGGTTACTACGACGCCTACTACCTCAAGGCGCAGAAGTTGCGTCAGCTCATCAGCGACGACTTTACCCAGGCGTTCGAGCAGGTGGATGTGATCATGGGGCCGACCGCCCCCACACCCGCCTTCAATCTCGGCGAGAAGAAGGACGACCCGGTGGCCATGTACCTGGCCGACATCTACACCATCGCCGTCAACCTGGCGGGGCTGCCCGGTATCTCCGTGCCCTGCGGCTTTGTCGGTTCTCGTCCGGTGGGCCTGCAGATCGTCGGCAACTACTTCGACGAGGCACGCCTGCTCAACGTGGCGCACAAGTATCAGCAGAGCACCGACTGGCACCTCCGGGCTCCGGAAGGGTTTTGAAAAAGAAATGATTAACGCAAAGGCGCAAAGACGCAAAGAACGCAAAGGGTTAACAAAGTTGAATACGGTGGTGGCCATTGCGACCGCCAAGCTGCCGGGTGTTGCATCAGTACAGCAGCCCCAAAGCGTTTTTAGGTATTCCTTTGCGACCTCTGCGTCTTTGCGCCTTTGCGTTGAAAGGGGTTTTTAAGATGGAATGGGAAGTTGTAATAGGCTGTGAGATCCACACCCAGCTTGCGACCAAGTCGAAGATCTTCTCCGGTGCGGCCACCGCCTACGGCGCGGAGCCCAACACCCAGGCCTGCGCCGTGGACCTCGGTCTGCCCGGCGTGTTGCCGGTGCTGAATAAAGAGGCGGTACGTATGGCGGTGATGTTCGGTCTGGCGGTGGACGCCGAGATCGGCAAGCGCTCAGTCTTTGCGCGCAAAAACTACTTCTATCCGGATCTGCCCAAGGGCTATCAGATCTCCCAGTACGAGCTGCCCATCGTCGGCGAGGGCAAGCTGGAGATCGAGCTGGAGGATGGTGGGGCGAAGACCATCGGCATCACCCGCGCCCACCTCGAAGAGGATGCGGGTAAATCCTTGCACGAGGATTTCCACGGCATGACCGGGATCGACCTCAACCGTGCCGGTACGCCGCTGCTGGAGATCGTCTCCGAGCCGGACATGCGTTCCGGTGCCGAGGCGGCCGCCTATATGCGCAAGGTCCACTCCATCGTCACCTATCTGGGGATCTGCGACGGCAACCTGCAGGAGGGCTCCTTCCGTTGCGACGTCAACATCTCCGTCCGCCCAAAGGGCCAGCAGGCGTTCGGCACCCGCGCCGAGATCAAGAACCTCAACTCCTTCCGCTTCGTCGAGAAGGCGGTTGAGTACGAGGTGGAGCGGCAGATCAATCTGATCGAGTCCGGCGGTGAGGTGGTGCAGGAGACCCGCCTGTTCGACGCCGACAAGGGCGAGACCCGCTCCATGCGCTCCAAAGAGGAGGCCAACGACTACCGCTACTTCCCCGACCCGGACCTGCTGCCGGTGATCGTCGAGGACGACTTCATCGAGTCGGTAAGAAAAACACTGCCCGAACTGCCCGACGCGAAGAAGAACCGCTTCATGGAGCAGTTCGCTCTGCCCGCTTACGACGCCGGTTTCCTCACCAGCTCACGCGCCATCGCCGACTACTTCGAGCAGGTGGTCGAGGCCTCCGGCGCCGAGGCCAAGCTCTGCGGTAACTGGGTGATGGGCGATCTCTCCGCCGCGCTCAACCGCGACGATAAATCGATCGAGCAGAGTCCGGTCAGCGCCGAGATGCTCGCCGGAATGATCAAGCGCATCGCCGACAATACCATCTCCAGCAAGATCGCCAAGGATGTGTTCGAGGCGATGTGGAGCGGTGAGGGCGATGCCGATGCGGTGATCGAGAAGAAGGGCCTCAAACAGATCACCGACAGCGGCGCCATCGAAGCGGTGATCGACGAGGTGCTGGCCAACAACGCCGAACAGGTGGAGAACTACCGCCAGGCCGAAGAGAAAAAACGCGGCAAAATGATCGGCTTCTTCGTCGGCCAGGTGATGAAAGCCACCCAGGGCAAGGCCAACCCCGGCCAGGTCAACCAACTTCTAAAATCGAAGCTGGAAGGCTAAAAAAATTTCAACGCGGAGGTCGCAGAGGACGCAGAGGTTTTCTGTTTGTAACCTCGACGTTCCTCCGCGTCCTCCGCGCTCTCTGCGTTGAGTTATTTTATGTCCGATACCCTGCAACGTTTTCTGTTTGAGCATGCCGCGGTGCGTGGCGAGCTGGTGCAGCTCGATGCCTCGTGGCAGGCGGTGCTGGAGCGGCACGACTATCCCGCTACGGTACGCGAGCCGTTGGGTGAGTTGCTTGTCGCCAGTGTGCTGCTGGCGGCGACGATGAAGTTCAACGGCTCTATTACTCTGCAGGTGCGCGGTGATGGGCCGATTAGCATGCTGATCGTCGACTGCAGCCCCCAACATGGTGATGATGAGAACGGACCGCTCTACCACATCCGCGGGATGGCCAAGTGGGAGGGTGAGGTTCCCGACGGGGAGCTGCGCACGCGCTTTGGCGAGGCCAATCTGGTGATCACTATCGATCCCGGTCCAGGCAGCAAGCGCTATCAGGGGGTGGTGGCGCTCAGCGGTCGCTCCATGGCCGAGGCGCTCGACGACTACCTTGAGCGCTCCGAGCAGTTGCCGACGCGTATGTGGCTTACCGCCGGTGAGCAGCGCGCTGCGGGGATGCTTTTGCAGCGTCTGCCGGGAGAGACGCCGGAGGATGCCGAGGCGTGGAATCGTCTGACCACCCTGGCCGCGACCATCAGCGCTGAGGAGTTGCTCTCTCTTGAGCAGCAGGAGGTGATTCGTCGCCTGTTTCATGAGGAGGATGTGCGACTGTTCGAATCGCAGCCGGTCGCCTTCCACTGCACCTGCTCAAGCGAGCGGGTGGAGAATACGCTCCGGGGAATGGGCCACGACGAGGTGATGGGGATTATCGACAGCGAAGGGGTGGTGGCGATCGCCTGCCAGTTCTGTAATCGTCACTACCGCTACGATGCGGTGGATGCCGAGCGGCTTTTCTCCGATGGGGTCCCGGCGGAGGAGAGCCGCACGCGCCACTGAGTCGGTTCAGGCTTTCGCGCCCCAGCGTTCGTTGAGTTTGTCCAGGTTCTTGCTGTGGGTGATGAGGACCACCTCGTCGCCGTTCTCCAGTTTATCCTTGCCCTGGGGGATCAACAGCGTACCGCCGCGATAGACGCAGATGACGCGGATATCGTCGGGCAGCTCCAGAGCGTCAACACGGGTTTGGGCCTCCTCGTGGACGACGAAGGAGAAGACCCGCGCTTCGTCGCGGATCAGGGTGGAGAGCTCCAGGGTATCGCGCCCTTCGAACAGATCGGCAAGGTAGCGCCCAATGGTGCGCGCCGGGATGATCGGATCCTCCAGCCCCAGCTCGATACAGATGTGCTCGTACTGCGGGTCTTCAATGCGGGTGACGATATGGGGGAAGCCGAGTGAGCGGCCCACCAGCGAGGCGAGGATGTTGGTCTGGTCGTTGTTGGTGAGGCAGAAGAGGTGGTCGGTGTGCTCCGGGTCCGCCTCGCGCAGCAGTGTCGGGCGACTGCCATCGCCACAGAGCAAGCCGCAGTCGAGCTCCTCGGCTATCGCGTCGAGCTTCTCCTTGTCGGTGTCGATCAACACCACCTCATGCCGGTGGCGCAGTAACAGGCGGGCGGTCATCAGCCCCAGTGACCCCGCCCCTATCAGTACCGCTCTCATGGATTATGTGTCCGTCTGCCAAGCCAAGTTGGTGGGTACAGTACAACCAAAAGCGCAACGATTTCCAGTCGCCCCAACAACATATTGAAGCACAGGAGCGCCTGGAGCTCAGGCTCCAGCGTGGCGCTGGTGAGCCCGCTGCTCAGGCCCACGGTCGCTGTGGCGGAGACCACCTCGAACAGCGCGTCCATGGGCGCGTAGCCGTAGACGAGGAAGACCATCCAGGAGCCGAGGATCACCATCACGGAGAGCAGGATCAGCAGCAGCGCCCCCTGGATATCCCCCTCCTCCAGAGGACGCCCGGCAAGGCGCGGCTGGCTGACGGCGTGGCTGGGTAGGGCGCTGCGCTGAAGCAGGAGCTGGATCAGTCTCAGCAGGATGAGCAGGCGTAGCAGCTTGATGCCGCCGGCGGTGGAGCCGAGCCCACCGCCGACAAACATGGAGAGGATCAGGCTCAACTTACTCGCCTCATCCAGCTGCTCAATAGGCAGTGTGGAAAATCCGCTGGTGCTCTGCGCCGAGAGCCCCTGCACCACGCCATGGTAGAGCGCCTCGCCCCACGGCAGACCGCCCTGATGGAGGGAGAGGGTGAGGATGGCGCAGAGCAGCACTACCAACAGCAGCAGGCTGCGTAGCTCCGGGTCGCGCAGGGTGGTGCGCATACCGCGCTGATCGAAGCGGTAGTAGAGGTGGAGCGGCACCGCTCCCAGCAGACCGATGAGCACTGTACCCAGGGCCGCAAAGTGGCCGTCGAAGTGGGCCAGACTGGCATCGTGGGTGGAGAAGCCGCCGGTGGAGATCGCCGCCAGTGCGTGGGTGAGGGCTTCGAACGGCGCCAAGCCGGCGCCTAGCAGCATAAGCCCGCCCAGAAGGGTCAGCGCGACATAGACGGCGAGGATATGGCGGGCATAGGTGCGCGTGGTGAGGGCCAGCCCCTCGCCGGCTGGCTGCTCGGTCAGACGGCGGCTGGCGGCGTGGTGGCCAGTCATCAGGGCAATGGAGAGCACCACGATCCCCAGCCCGCCGTACCACTGTAGCCAGGCACGCGTGAACAGCAGCGTCTGGGAGCGATGCTCCAGATGGTCCAGCGTGGTGAGACCGGTGGTGGTGATGGCCGAGATCGATTCGAACAGCGCCTCCCCCCAGCTAAGCCCACTGGCGGTCATGCCGATGCCGGAGAGCAGCGGCGTGAGCAAAAAGGCGAGGGCGACGATGCTCAAGGCCTCATTCTGTTGCAGCTGGGCGGAGGGGCGTAGCCGCCGTGAGAGCGCAAAGAGCAGCAACAGGGTGGCGATCAGCACCAGGTAGTGCAGGCTGACGTCATACTCACCGAAGTAGACCGAAACGCCGAGGGGCGCCAGTGAGAGTAGCGCCAGAACCAGCCCCAGCTCCCCCAGATACTTGCCCACAACGGCGGGCCGGATGGCGTGTCGTAGTGTCTGTGTCCCTTCGCTCATGGCGCTCTCTTTTTCACTGAGCATAGCATGTTGTGGTGATGGTCCAGGGTGAGCGCATACTTACATGACACCCCGCGTACAGCTAGTGTAAGCCCTTGATTTACGGTACGCCGTGAATCCCTCCCTGGAGGCTCGACTGCCGCGTCCTTGCGGCAG
>JBNJGC010000016.1:6437-24210 GCA_051747405.1 Pseudomonadota bacterium | reverse complement strand
CATGCGACGCAGCTGGTAGGCAGCGGCCATACCGCCGGGGCCACCACCGATGATGGCAACCTTCTTGCCGGTGTCGGCACCTGCTTCGTAGGTGTAGTTATTGGCCAGTGCAGTATCGCCGATGTACTGCTCGACGGAGTTGATGCCGACGTGGTCTTCGACCATGTTGCGGTTACAACCGTCCTCACAGGGCGCCGGGCAGACACGCCCCATTACCGAGGGGAAGGGGTTGGAGTCGGTGGCACGGCGGAAGGCGTACTCCTGCATGCTCATGTCACCGGTGGGCTTCTCCATACCGCGGACGATGTCCAGCCAGCCACGGATGTCGTGACCGGAGGGGCAGCTACCCTGGCAGGGAGGAGTACGGTGTACATAGGTGGGGCACTTATGGGACCAGCCGGCCTGGAAGATGTCTTCGGACCAATTGCTCCATGTGCTATCGCCGTCCTCGTACTTTCGGAATGTATGTGTTTTCATGTCGTCGCTAGAAGTTGCCATTTTATCAGTCTCCTATGCCAGTAATCTTTAGCGTTGATGGCCGGGGCACTGCTTGAAGCCGCCAACCTGATTTGTTCGTTGATTAGTCCTGCTCTGCAGTTGTGGCCTCGGAGGACTCTTCAGCCTCTTCGCCCAGCAACTCCTTCTCCTGTTCCGAACCGGTCATCACCAGGGCCTCACCGACCAACTGATGCGTGCTGACCAGCATGTGCATCGGGAAGTTGTAGTAGGGGAGAACCTTGGCGAACTGCGCCTTACAGATGGCACAGATCGCAGCGAGCGTGTTGACGCCGCGGTTTTCGGCAACGTCTTTGAGCGCCTCCATGCGGGGCAGGGCGCCCTTGACGCGGATCTCCATCAGGTCGTCGGTCAGTAGACCGCCGCCGCCACCACAGCAGTAGGTGGACTCCTTAATGGTTGCCGGGTCCATGTCGACGTAGTTGTTGCAGCACGCCTTGATCACCTCACGCGGAATATCGAACTGTCCTCCTGCCCAGTCACCCATGCGGCTGGCGCGGGCAACGTTGCAGGAGTCGTGGAAGGTAACGGTGCGGTGGTCGTTCTCCTCCTTGTTGAAGCGCAGTTTGCCGTCCTGAATGAGTCCGTAGGTGAACTCACAGATATGCATCGGCTGCGGTACACTCGGGTCGAGCTGCTTTTGCAGTTTCAGAGCGTACTCGTCACTCGGGTCGGCGCCGGCGCCAACACCGGTGAGGGTGTTCCAGAAGGAGTAGGCGACACGCCAGGCGTGGCCGCACTCACCGACGATGATGCGCTTGACGCCCAGTTCAAGGGCGGCGTCACGAATACGCTCGGCGACCTTCTTCATGTTGCTGTAGGAGCCGATGAACATGGAGAAGTTGGCCGCCTCGGCAGCGTGCGAGCTGAGGGTCCAGCTAACGCCGGCCTCGTGGAACACCTTGGCGTAACCCATCAGACCATCGATGTGCGGCTCGGCGAAGAAGTCGGCGGAGGGGGTGATCAGCAGTACATCTGCACCCTTGACGTCCAGCGGGATCTTCACCGGTAGGCCGGTGTCTTCCTCGATCTCCTCTTCGAACTCTTCAAGCGTCGCAGCCAGTGCCGGGCCGGGCAGGCCGAGGTTGTTACCCACGGTCTGCACCTTGCCCAGGATCTCGTTGCAGTACTTCTGACCGTGTCCGACGGCGTCCATGATCTCACGGGCCGCCATGGAGATCTCGGCGGTGTCGATGCCGTAGGGGCAGAAGACGGAGCAGCGACGGCACTGTGAACACTGGTGGAAGTAGCTGTACCACTCGTCCAGCACCTCGCGAGTCATGTCGCGCGCACCCACCAGGCCGGGGAAGTACTTGCCGGCGAAGGTGAAGTAGCGGCGGTAGACACTGCGCAACAGGTCCTGACGTGCTACGGGCATGTTTTTCGGGTCGCTGGTGCCCTGGAAGTAGTGGCACTTGTCGGTACAGGAGCCGCACTTGACGCAGCTGTCCAGGTAGACGCGCAGACCGCGGTACTTGTTCAGCAGGTCGCCCATCTTCTCGACCGCCTTCTCCTCCCAGTTATCGACCAACTCGCCGGGGAACCCCAGTTGCTCCTGGTGGTTGGGCTTGGCGATAAACGGGCTCAGATGTGCGGTAGCATCCGGTACGAGTGCGTTGGGAACAGCAGGGTATTCCCGGAATTCTGGTGTCTGAAAATCGGCCACGCGATTATCCTCGTTCTTTGTCCAATTTCGCCTAGTTTACTTGTCGAGCTCTGCGGCCCAGTCGGCCAGGTGGCGCTTTTCACGCGGATTGTCGACCTGGTTACGGCTCGGGCTGAAGAACACGCCGGGCGCGTGCAGCAGCTTGCTGAGCGGAAAGATGATCATCAACACCGCAACAAGCAGCAGGTGTACCAGCAACAGCGGATCGCCGGGCAGTGCCAGGGCACCGAAGTTGAAGGTCATCCAGTTTTGGAAGAAGACCTTGACCGCCACGATATCGGTGTGGGCGACAAACTTCATCATCAGGCCACTGACGCCGATCCCTACCAGTAGTGCCAGGATCAGGTGGTCGGAGGGGTTGGTAATGTAGCGGATACGCTCCACTACAACACGGCGTCCCCACAGCCCGAGCAGGCCGGCGACCATGGCCATTCCGCCATAGATGCCAAAGGGCTGGATAAAGGTAAGCAGCGGCCCCATATCGATGAAGTAACGGGTGTGGCGCAGCAGTACCAGCGCCAGACCGATGTGGAACATATAGCCGAAGATCCAAATCCACTTATTGGATTTGAACAGGCTTTCAAACAGCAGGACCTCACGGGCCATGCGGAACACCACGCCACCACGGGTCGTTGGAGCGGGTGTTGTCGGAATCTTTAGCGGTGCAGGCGTGGTCCAGTATTGGCGAATCTTATAACCAAGACCGGCAATCAGCAGCACAGTCGCAACATAAAAAAGGAGTGCATATAGCACTGACATTTATCGACCCTCCGAGCTACGGAAATCTATGAGAAGGGGAGGAGCAATCCTCCTCCCCAACAGAACGGCTTAGATGCAGCCGGTCGGCTTGGGCAGGCCGGCAATCTTACAAGCCTGCTTGGCCGGGCCGTAGGGGAACAGCTCGTACAGGTACTTGCTGTTGCCCTTCTCTTTGCCCAGCTTCTTGCCGATCGCTTTGGTCAGAACGCGTACAGCAGGAGCGATCTGATACTCGTCGTAGTACTCACGAAGGAAGTCGATAACTTCCCAGTGGGAGTCGGTCATCTCAACGTTCTCGGACTTGGCCAGCTCTTCGCCAACCTCTTTGTCCCACTGGCTCAGGTCGATCAGGTAACCTTCCTCATCAACTTCCAGTTCGCGACCATTAACAGTCATAGTAGCCATATCAATATCTCCTCGTAGAGTTTATTACAGTCGGCCAGAATTACAGCCAGGCTTGAACCTTGTCGTTTTCACACGCAAGGTCGACGAAGCCGGCATAATCAACCACTTTAATGCCGTCCATCACTTTATCGGCAATACCACGGGCTTCCAGATCGGGGCCCAGGGCATAGATGGTGGTCTTACCCATGGCGCCTTTAACCTTATCGGCAAGGGCTGAGCCCTTAAGCGCGCCATAAACACCGTCTTCGATCAACAGTACCGCACTGCCATCGGCAGCATGCTCCAGGCAGGAGACGAGGCTGTTCTTTTCGAAGGGTGATTTATTCACTGTGTGCAACAACATATTAAATACCCCCTTAGAAACTCAGAACCACGTCCTGCTCTTCCATCAGAGCAGCGATCTCGTCTTTGCTGACCAGGATGATAGAGTCCTTTTCGGCCCAATCATCGTCCTCGTCCTCGTAGGTGAGGGGCATGAGGTCATCAACAGTCAGACCGCGCTCCTCCAGAGACTCCTTGGAGACGTACATTTTGGTTACGTCGTAGTCGCCCAGAGCGGAGTAGGTAGGTGAGAAGTTTTTGTTCTCAATACCCTTGGTGTCCTGACCTTTAGTGATCTGGAATACACCATCATCCATAAACAGCAGCTGTACGTTTTGCTCGAAAGCCGCACCAATCAGAACAACTTCCAGTGACTCAAGCGCATAGACGGTTCCGTAAGGAGCCTTGCGATTTACGTACAGGAATTTCTTGATACCTTCACTCATCGTCAAACTCCTTGCTTAGTCACCGAACACAACCAGTCGATCGGACTGAATACCGCCCTCGATCAACTGACCCAGACCTGAAATACGGAAGCCGTCAGCGAGGTTATCCGCATCCTTGCCGTTACGCTGGGCCTCGTCCTTGTCGGCGATGCCGCGGCGCTGGGCCGCGGCAACGCAGACGACGAGATCCAGGTCGTGCTCTTTGGCAAGGGCGCTCCAGCGCTCAACGATATTGCGATCGTCCTGCGGAGGCGTAGTCAGACGTGTCGCGTTGTTCACCCCGTCGTGGTAGAAGAAGATACGATAGATCTCGTGTCCCTTCTCCAGCGCCGCTTTGGTGAACTGGTACGCGGTATCTGAGGCCTGGTGCTGGTACGGACCTTCATTAACCTGAATAGTAAACTTCATCGTCTCAAATACCTCTTCTTAGAAGCGGATGTGAGCAGAGGCGTTCAGGTTCACACGACCGCCACGCCAGTTGTCGATGTGGTACTTGGTGAACGGCAGTCCGGTCTTCTCGAAGAACTGCGGCCAGCCAATACGCTCAACCCAGTCACCCATACGCTCGTAATCTTTTGCATCTTCCTTGTAGACCGCCAGGATGTTCTTGACGGCATCGGAAACCTCCGGCCAGCGGGGTGGGTTGTTGGGCAGGCCGGCAGCAACCAGCTTGTGGAACATCGGCTTGGAGCGGGCGTTGGAGTGCTTACCACCGACCCAGATAGCCAGCTTGGAGTGCTCCGGATCGTTGATCTGCATGGGCGGGCAGGGCGGGAAGCAGGCACCACAGCAGATGCACTTCTTCTCGTCGACCTCGAGGGTCGGCTTGCCGTTCACCATAGCAGGACGAATCGCCGCTACCGGGCAACGAGCCACGACGGAAGGACGCTCACAGGCGTTGGCAACCAGGTCGTGGTTGATCTTCGGCGGCTTGGTGTGCTGGATGTTGATCGCGATATCACCCTGACCACCGCAGTTGATCTGGCAGCAGGAGGTGGTGATGTGAACGCGGTTGGGCATGTCCTCTTTGATGAACTCTTCGTGCAGCTCATCCATCAGGGCCTTAACAACACCGGAAGCGTCGGTACCGGGGATGTCGCAGTGCAGCCAACCCTGGGTGTGGGAGATCATGGCAACGGAAGGACCGGTACCGCCGACAGGGAAGCCTTCAGCTTGCAGCTTCTCTACCAGGGGAGCGACCTTTGACTCTTCGCTGACCATGAACTCGATGTTGGAGCGCATGGTGAAGCGTACGTGACCTTCGGCGAACTCGTCGGCGATGTCACACAGGTTGCGAATGGTGTAGACGTCCATCTGACGCTGGGTACCCGCGCGAACGGTCCAGACTTCATCGCCGCTCTTGGCAACGTGGCGCAGAACACCGGGACGCGGACGATCGTGATAGCTCCACTGGCCAAAATTCTTCTTCAGCACAGGGTGCATGAACGGAAACGGATCCGGTACACCGCTCTCGATAGGCATACGAGGTGCAGACATATTTACCTCCGACTCATGGTTAAATGGTTATTGCAGGAGCGCACATTGCGCCCCCGCATCAATCAATCTTTGATTAGGCCTTGGCTTTACGCTCGAACCACTTCTGAGCTTCCTCGTCCCAGCCGTCCATGCGGACGTAGGAGTTGGAACGCGGAGAGGCGATCATGTTCGGGTCAACCTCAATGCCGATACCCTCAAGGAAGTTGTTCAGACCGATACGCTCGATCATCTCACCGGTACGCTCGTGCTCAAGTGCGTTTTCGGCGAAGAAGTCGATAACCTCACCGGCCAACTCTTCGATGGCCTCGTAGTCGTCGTCGCTCTCCATCTTCATGAAGGGAACGATAACGGTACCCATCAGGTCACCGATCTTCAGGGTACGCTTACCACCGATGAGGATGGATACGCCCTTGTCGTCGCCGGGGGAGAGGGCCTTGTTCATGACGTTGAGGCAGTGCATGCAGCGTACGCAGCCCTTGTTGTCGACGTCGAGGGTGTCGTCGTCGTTCAGGGACAGGGCGTTGGTCGGGCAGCGGCTGATGACGTTGTCGACCACGTACTTGCGACCTTTGTCTGCTACGAAGGCCTTGACTTCGTCCTGGTCGACCTTCATCTCGTCGCGCCAGGTGCCGATCACGGAGAAGTCGGCACGGTGGATGGAGTTCATGCAGTCGTTGGCACAGCCGGAGACCTTGAACTTCATCTTGTAGGGCAGGGCCGGACGGTGCATGTCGTCGAGGAAGGCGTTGACCAGGGTGCGGTGAATCTTCTGCTCATCGGCGCAGGACTGCTCACAGCGAGCGGCACCAACGCAGGACATGCCGGTACGGACAGCCGGGCCGGCGCCGCCGAGGTCGAAGCCCATCTCGTTGAGCTCGTCGAAGGCGGGCTGGACGTTGTCGGTGGTGCAGCCTTGGAACATGATGTCACCGGACTGACCGTGAAAAGCGATGAGGCCGGAGCCGTACTTTTCCCAGATGTCGCAGAACTTGCGCAGGGTAGCGGTATCGTAGTGCATGCCGGCCGGGGGCATGATACGCAGGGTGTGGAATTCGGCTGCGGCCGGGAACAGCGGCTTGTGGTTCTCGTCCATCAGCTCGGTAAAGCGGGGGATGACGCCACCACCGTAACCGATGACACCAACGGTACCACCCTTCCAGTAACCCTTCTTGGTCTGGTAGGAGGTTTCCAGCTGACCCATCAGGTCAACCATCATGTCGTTGTCGTTAGCCAGGCGCTTGAGGCCGGTAACGAAGCTGGGCCACGGTCCGCTTTCCAGCTGGTCGAGGTTCGGTGTGTCGTGCAATTTCTTAGCCATTATCTAAATACTCCCGTCAGACTTATGGGTAAATGGTCTCTTGTCTGTTCAAGGCGACCTACCAAAGGCTGCAGGTACTGATTAATCCTGCATGGATTGAAGAGCCTCGCATAGGACGCTCCCAATATGGCTGCAAAGTTTAGGAGTTTCTTATAGGGCAATAAAACCTTTCCGATGGGGTGGAGGGTAGGGTGGCGCATATCCTAAAGGGGATATACACAAACCCCGACGCACATGCTTCTTGCTTACTTATAGACTTTATAAGTTTATTAAATACAATAAGATAGCGACTCTCCTTAATAATGATTGTCATGTCTGGTTAAATCTTGACCAGTTGAGGGATATCTCACCCTCTTACGATTTATTTCAGGATTATTACCCTCAGCCGTCCCTCTCACCATCCGCGACCTGTCGGTCCAGTATGCTATTATTGCGCCGCATTTTCTGCCGCCAGCGCTTGAGTTGGCGGGAGGGTGCACACATATAGTCCACTAGTGTAGTGTTTCATACTGATTGGCGCTTTAAGAGGCCCGCAAATACCCCAAGACAAGGCGCGTTGCGCAGGGAATGGCGCGCCCTTTCCAAGCAACGCAACGCCGCAGATGACGGCTTCTAGTCACGCTGAAAACGTCAATCAGTATGAAACACTACACTCGATTCGATTATACACAGGGGACAGCGATGCTGTATTTGAGCGAGATTTTGATTCAGAACCCCCAGCTGGAGTCGTTTGACGACCTGCTGGAGGTGGTGAAAGAGCGCGCCCGGGGCGAGATGTTTTTCCGCATCGATGTCAAGCCGCCCTACCCGGATACGCCGGAGAACTGGGAGGATCGGCTCGAGGCGAGCTTCACCTAATATAATAATGAGTAGCGCATAACAGCAAGGTGTGAATGACCGTGAAATATCTGAATATCGACGACCACCACAGTGAGGCCGAGTGTTCAAACGACGCCATCAAGTCCAGCGAGCTGCTGGTCAAGCGGCAGGCCGAGCTGGAGCGTGAGCTTAGCACACTGCAGGGGCTGGATCGCCTCAAGCCGCTGCTCGACAGCGGTTATATCCTGCTCGATCTGGTCGATCGCAAGACTGACGCCTGGAAGGTCGCCAAAGAGGCCTTCGCTATTGCCCTGGAGCATGAACAGTGGCTCCAGGCAGTCGAAGCGTGCGACATCCTCTACCAGTCCGAGCAAGAGGATGCCATCGCCGCCTTGGCTCACGGCATCTGGTTGGGGGTGACCTATCCCATCGACCCGGAACTGAGTATCGCCATGCTCGAACATCTGGTGGAGGAGACCCCGGACGACTCCGACGGTGCCGGTATCGCTGCGGCCACCGCCTGCTACCTAGTCGACCTACGCGCCGAAGGCAAGGCGCGAGAGGATCTGCAGTTCTTTACCGGACAGCTGCTGGGGCAGGTGGCGCGCCGCTACACCAATGGCGCCTGCGACACCCAGGAGCTATTCGACATCTGGATGGATCGCCTCGAACTCAAGGAGCCGGACAAGTTCCTGCCGCGCCTGGCGATGATCCTCGATGTCCTCGTCCCGGCGGACCAGTGGTGGTTCGATCGCGACGCCCTGCGTGAAAAGATCCCTGCGGAGTAAGGCTTATGTTCTGGCAAGAAGAGGATAAGGATCCGGATCGCTTCATCGTCCCCGAGGATGTGGTCGATATCCTGTTCTCCATTCAATGCAAAACCCTCCCGGTGGACCACGCCCATGCGCTCTCTACGGCGATCCAACAGGCGCTCCCTTGGTTTGCCGAGGAGCAGCAGGCGGGCCTGCACCTGATCCACGTCGCCGATTCGGGCAACGGCTGGGAGCGTCCCCAGGGTGGGGATGAGCTGCTCTACCTCTCCCGGCGCACCAAGTTGGTGCTGCGCGTACCGCAGCACCGCGTTGAACATAGCAAGGCCCTGAGCGGCCAGACCCTCGATGTGGCCGGAAACCGCATGGAGGTGGGCAAAGCGACAGTGCGCCCGCTCAGTACCAGCACCACGCTCTACGCCCGTTATGTTGCCGCCAGCCGCCCTGAACAGGATGAGGATAGCTTCATCGCCGAAGTGGTCGAGGAGCTTCGTCGTGCCGGACTACGCTTTAAAAAAGTGCTCTGCGGCAAGGAGAATACCCTGCACACCCCCGACGGAGAGATGGTTACGCGCAGCCTGATGGTGGCCGACATGCCCATCGAGGATGCGGTACGTTTGCAGGAGATCGGCGTCGGTCCGCACAAGAACAAGAAACTTGGCTGCGGCTTGTTCATTGCACACAAAGCCGTATAAAATAGCGCGATTAAAATTTTTTTTGGTTGGCTAAAAACAGCCCTTATTACACACACAGGAGAAGACGATGGCTTACGAAGTAAACGGTCAAACCATTGAGGCAAACGACAACGGCTACCTGGCTAACGTTGATGACTGGAGCGAGGAGGTGGCTGCTGCTATCGCCGCTGCCGAGGGCGTTGCGTTGGACGACAAGTCCTGGGACGTGATCAATTTCCTGCGTGATGAGTACATCAACAACGGTGGCAATCAGCCCAACGATCGTAACATCGTCAAGGCCATGTCCGAGAAGTGGGGCGAGAAGATCTCCTCCAAAGACCTCTACACCCTGTTCCCGATGCAGCCCTCCAAGCAAGCGGCCAAGATCGGCGGCCTGCCGGAGAGCCGTCGCAAGGGCGGTTACTAAACGGTAGCCAGGCCTTTGCGGTTTGAAGAGGCCCGCATTATGCGGGCCTTTTTTATTGGATCTAAGACCTTCAACGCAAAGCGCGTGCTAAGGGGCTGTGCCTTTCGAAGCTCGGCTCCCCCCCCCAAGGGTTGTCATCCCGGTAAAGGCGGGAATTCTGCCTGTAGTGGAGAGATTGTCCCGGTGGCTAGAGCTTCACACCTTCATCCAGCGCGGCCAGCGCCCTCAGCAGCGCTTTGCTGTCCTCGCCTTCGTACCCCCGATAAAGGGAAAGCGCCTTTTCCGCTTGCGCCTGCCAGTGCTCGGCGCCCCGCTTGACCGCTTCCCTCAAGGCCTTGCCGCCGTCACCCTGCAGCCACTTATCGTAGGCGGTGACCAGGGCAGGGAATATCTCCTTGCGCAGGGTGGTGAAGTTGGCCATGTAAAAGTGCAGGGCGGCGTCGCGGCCCGACTCTAGCAGCCAGGGCAGGGTGCGGCGGCAGTCGACCAGGTGGTCACGGATCGCCCTCAGCTGATACTCGGCCCGGGAGCGGGGCAGGGCGCTTAACATGGCCTCCCAGTCGGGTCCGAGCTCGCGACCGATCATGACCTCGCCCAGCTCATGCTCCAACAGGGTATCGAGCTCATCGCCGGTCATCCGCTCCAGTGCCAGGTCGAAATCCCGCTCGAAGCCGTAGTGGGCAACAGCGCGTGCAATGGCGCGATTCGGGTCTTGCCAGCCCCACTCCTCGAGCTTTTCCCAAATCATGCGGCTGAGTGACTCACGGCGCAGGAAGATGGTATCGCCCAGGCTCATCGCCGGAGGAGCGGTGATCTCCCGGGCCAACTCCCTGCCTGCCACATAGACGCTGGCACCCTCCTCCTCGACCCGCTTTTCCAGTTCGGCGAGGAAGAAGTGGGGTTTGGCACCACAATAGCCACCACTGTAGACCAGTCCATGCGCTGCAAGCACTGGATTGATCGCCTCGGCGTCGAACGGCGTATGCTCACTGGCGGCCACCGCCAGAGGACGAAATGGCGCCTCCTCCAGCTCCTCCCACAACCGCTCACGCCCGGTCAGCCACTCACCCAGTGGCTCCTTGGGCAGTGGATCACGAAACGAGAAACCCATCTCCCAGCGGTAGAATTCGCGCATCTTCAGCAAGTAGATGCAGAGCGAATAGTTGCGCGCATAGAGCGCATCGGAGATGTGGCAATTGTGCTGCACGGCCTGTTGCAGCGTGCCGATCTCGGCGTTGCTTGTAATCGCCATCTGTTAGCCCCATGGTAGTGCAGAGTCGGGCGGTGGATGCCGCCCCCTCTGGCAAATCTTTAGGCATTCGGCATAAATTCAACCCACTGTACCATCGCAAGTGAAAGCATGAGGCGAAACGACTATGGCGCGCATCCGTACCCGCTGGCATAACAAATCCACCCTCAAGTCCGCCGAAACCATCGCCGGGGCGATGGGGATGAACATCTGGAAGCTCGCCTCGGGCACAGCGAACAAGATGTACAGTGAGGGATTTAACTTTAAGAGTAACGCCCAACTCCTTGATATAATAGGAGAGTTCTCTATATTCATGCTGCAACTGGCCGATCGCATCGCCTTTGACGAGCTGGATGCCGAGCAGCGCCAGCGCTTCACTCAGGCCCTGGCCGGCCACCTCATCAACACCCTGGTCGAAAACCAGGTGGAGGAGCTGCAGGGCGAGCCGGAAGAGTACCGCCAGCGGTTTATCGAAACCCTCAACCACCACCTTGAGGGCTACGCCGAGTTTGCCGTCACCGACGGTGACCCCAGCTACCCGATGCTGCGCTACTTCGGCACCCTCTGCGACAGCGTGATGGGCGGCAGCGACAACAAGTGGGTGATCGAGCACGTTATGGAGGTGGAGGCGCCCCCCTTCATCAAACAGCTCAAGGAGAGCATGGCAAGCCTGCTGCCCCAGATGAAACCGGCAGAGGAGGGGAGCGATAGCGCCGAGACGCAGCAGCAGGGTGGAAAATGATGGATAACCCCATTAACTTCAATACGATATGGATAAACGTTAAAGTTATTTGTCACTTTGGCCGCGACGCAGAATAGCCGTAGGATGCGCTGAGATTGCGAAGCGCATCGTTGCCGGTACGACCTCACCCTCACCCTTGAACCAACTCGACTGCCTGGCGTCTGTGACGACGCCGCTGTTAATCGATCGCCGCTGACGCCCAAAGGGGAGATCGTGCAAATGCAAGCTTGTCGACGCCCGCACCCACGGGTAGGATCCTGCCTTTCCCCACAACGCGGGTATGTCCATCAATGCGCGGACGCTTTATCACCCTGGAAGGTAGCGAAGGCAGCGGTAAAAGCACCAACCTTGCCCACATCCACCGGCAGCTCATGGCCGCCGGGCTGGAGGTGGTGCTGACCCGCGAGCCGGGCGGCACCCCATTGGGCGAGCAGGTTCGGGGGCTGCTGCTGGACCACCGCCAGCAGGCGATGGCCGATGATACCGAGCTGCTGCTGATGTTCGCCGCCCGGGCGCAGCACCTGCACGAGGTGATCCTGCCCGCCCTGGAGGCGGGCAGGTGGGTACTCTGTGACCGCTTTACCGATGCCACCTACGCCTATCAGGGGTCGGGGCGCGGCATCGCGCGGGAGCGGATCGCTACTCTGGAGCGCTGGGTGCAGGGCGAGCTACGGCCCGATCTCACCCTTTTTCTTGATCTTCCCGTGGAGCAGGGTCTGGCGCGCGCCGGCGAGCGCAGCGCGCCGGATCGGTTTGAGCGTGAACAGCTCGACTTTTTCCAGCGGGTGCGTCAAGGCTACCTGGGACAGGCGGAGCGTGATCCGCAGCGCTACCGCATCATCGACGCGGCGCAGCCCCTCGATGCGGTGCAGCAACAGCTCGACCGCTATCTTGCCGACTACCTCGAGCAGGAGGGGTGCCGTTGAACGACTTTCACCCCTACCCCTGGCACCAAGGGCTCTGGTCAGGACTGATAGGCCGACTGCAGCGAGGCCGGCTCCCCCACGCACTGCTGCTGTGCGGTGGGGCCGGCATGGGCAAGCGCGATTTTGCCGAGCGCTTCGCCCATGCCGTGCTGTGTGACACACCGCGGGAGGACGGCAGCGCCTGCGGCCAGTGCCGGGGCTGTACTCTGATGCTGGCGGGTAGCCACCCGGACTATCTGCGGGTCGAGCCGGAGGAGGAGGGCAAGGCGATCGGCATCGACGCTGTGCGTGCGCTAACCCGCTTCCAGGCCCTCAAAAGCCAGTACGGACGCCAGCGGGTGGTCCAGCTGCAGCCGGCCGAGGCACTCAACGACAACGCCTCAAACGCCCTGCTCAAAACTTTGGAGGAGCCCGCCGGGGAGACCATACTGCTGCTGAGCACAGACCGCCCCATGAGTCTGATGGCCACCATCCGCAGCCGCTGCCAACAGGTGATCTTCCGCCCGCCGGCAGGGGAGAGTCATGCGGCGGCGCTGGCCTGGTTGGCTCGGCAGCCCGAGCTGGGCTCGACCGATCCCGAGATACTGCTGCGAGTGGCCGGCGGGGCGCCACTGAAGGCACTGGCCTTTGGACGCGGCGATGAGCTGGCGCAGCAGGCGGAGCGTTTTGCCCAGTTTCAGGCGCTGGAGCAGGGTGGGGAAGACCCGGTGGCACTGGCTGAGCAGTGGTTCAAGCGCGGTCCGGACACCATTTTGCCCTGGCTATATCTGCTGCTCTCAGATATGGTGAAACTCAAAATGGCGCCGCAGGCGGCGCATCTGAACCATCCTCAGCTGCAAGAGCAGTTGCATGCATTGTGCGAAAAGGTAGACTTGTACTTCCTGCAGCAGTTGGCAGAGAAGGTGCAGCGGCGCCTGGGGCTGCTACGCAGCCCGGCCAACCCCAACCAACAGGCGATCCTCGAGGATCTGCTGCTGGCCTGGGTACAACGGCGCGTCTGAGATCACGAACAAGCAAACAAAATCGAGAGTGTAGGAAACACCGATGAGTACACCCAATCCAAGACAAGGCATCCTGTCACTGACCATCAAGGACAAGAGCGCGCTCTATGCCGCCTACATGCCCTTTGTCAAAAACGGGGGACTATTCATACCCACCAACAAGCAGTATCAGCTCGGTGATGAGGTCTTCATGCTGTTGACGCTAATGGAGGAGACCGAGAAGATGCCCGTGGCCGGAAAGATCGTCTGGATCACCCCCAAAGGCGCCCAGGGCAACCGCGCCGCCGGTATTGGCGTGCAGTTCAGCGAACAGGATGGCGGCACCGCTCGGAGCAAGATCGAGACCTACCTGGCCGGGGCGTTGAAATCGGACCGCCAGACCCACACCATGTGATTAAAGACGCATCGTCTCCCATGCCTTGAGGGAACGGTATCTGCCGTTCCCTCTGTTTTTGTAGCGAAGATATTCCCATGCTTGTAGATTCCCACTGTCACCTCGACCGGCTCGACCTGACCCCCTTCGACGACGATCTGAGCCGCGCCCTCGACGCGGCGCGGGAGCAGGGGGTGGAGCGTTTTCTCTGCGTAGCCATCGATCGCGGCAACATCCCCGATGTGATCGCCATCGCTGAGCAGCACGACGACGTTTACGCCTCGGTGGGCGTTCACCCCAACGAGGAGGACCCTCGTGAGGTCACTGCAGAGGAGCTTGTGCGACTCGCCGAGCACCCGAAAGTGATCGCAATCGGCGAGACCGGACTCGACTATTTTCGCAGCGAGGGGGATCTGGCGTGGCAGAAACAGCGCTTTCGTAACCACATTGCCGCGGCCAGGCGCAGCCACAAGCCGCTGATTATCCACTCCCGCGAGGCCCGTGAAGATACCATCGCCATCATGCAGCAGGAGGGGGCGGAAGAGGCCGGCGGCATCATGCACTGTTTCGTTGAGGATTGGGCCACCGCCGAACGGGCGATGGAGATGGGCTTCTACATCTCTTTCTCGGGCATTGTCACCTTCAAGAGCGCCGAGGCGCTGCGTGAAGTGGCGCGCCAGGTGCCCGCCGATCGGCTGCTGGTGGAGACCGACTCCCCCTATCTCGCCCCGGTACCGCACCGAGGCAAGGGCAACCAGCCGGCCTATGTGCGCCACGTGGCCGAGTTGCTGGCGCAGCTGCGCGGTGTCAGCGAGCAAGAGCTGGCAGAACAGACCACGGAAAACTTCAACCGGCTGTTTGCGCTGTAAACAGCGGCCCCCAGACACGGTTTTCACCGCAGAGACGCAGATCCTGGGGAATCGGGGCCTCGCCGAGGGTACGGAAAACCCGGTTAAAGAGGCTTTAACCCTTAGCTGGCGGTTTTGGCCCGCTTCAGCTCGCTGAGCTGGGCCTTGTCCAGAGCGCGCAGCCCCCCCTCAAGATAGCAGGCGTCGTAGCCCCGCTCATTGAGCAGAAAGGCGGCTGAGGAGCTGCGGCGACCGGTGTCGCAGTAGACCACATAGCGCTTGCCCTTATCCAACGCTTTGGCCTTGATTCGCAACAGGTAGAGCGGGATGTTGAGGCTGCCGGGGATGTGTACGTTCTTGTATTCGCTCTCCAGCCGCACATCGAGCCACTGCGCCTCGCCACGCTCCACCATCTGCTGCGCCTCGCTGTAGCCCACATTGTGCAGCACCGGGGCCTTGAGCAGCTCGACGAAGTCATCTTTGGCCATGCGCATCAGCACCCCATCGCTCAACATCGTAACGTTGGCGTTGCGTTTGTTGTCGGAGATGAGCGCCTCTTCGCCAAAGCCGTGGCCCGCATCGAGCTCGGCCAGCTTGATCTCCTTGCCGCTCTTGGTCACATGGGTCACCAGCACGCGACCGGACTTGATGAAGTAGTAGTAGTCGCCCTCATCGCCCTGGGTGATCACCCGCTCGCCGGCCCGACACTGCACCGCATTCATGCGCATGAATACCTGCTGAATGTTGCTCGGAGGGATGCGGTGGAAGATCTCCGAGCGCAACATCATGGTCATCCAGTCGTTGTCATCCTCCTCCTCGTCATCGTCGATCTCGGTGACCATGAAACCGGCATTCTGGTCCCAGGTCAGCAGGATATCCAGCATGTCGTTATCGATACGGAAGAAGGTGATATCGCTCTCGGCGATCGCCGTGGTGTGGCGTGGGCGGTGGTGGTCGAGCGGGAAGCGGGTAGGGGCAGTGCCGCCCTTGATGCGCTGCTTTCTCTGATCCTCGCTGATCAGCGTCAGCTCACCGGAGAGGAGATAGTAGGAGTAGTTGTCGCTGTCACCGCGGTGGAACAGCGCCTTGCCCTTGGGCAGCTTCTCAATAGGGGTCTTTTGCGCCAGATCACGCAGGTTGTCCTGCGTCAGCTCATTGAGCGGTACAAACTGTTGAAGAAGCTGGGTACTCACGCTGATCCTTAATGCCCGGTTGGTGTGGTGCAAACCGTTAGTATATCAGTTTTCGGCCAAACTCCCGCACCCGATTAGAAGCTTGTGATGCGCTTCGCGGATTTTATTCTAAATGTATGATCAATCGGTGATTCTACCGCTGCCCCGTGACAATTCAAACACTGTCGATCAGTGCCAGTGTCCGCGTAAGATGCGCGCGCGGCGTATAAAAGTGGGGTGACAGTCGGATATTACCCCCGCGCAGGGCGCAAAAGACACCGTTTTTTTCCAGCTGCTGCTGTAGCTGCTCGGTCGCCGCGCTGCCATCAGGGTGGGAGAAGCTGATGATCCCCGCACGTCGCGCCAGCGCCGCAGGGGGACAAACCAGCATACCACGCTGCGACAACGCATCGCTGAGAAATCGCATATGATCGTGCAGCCTCCCAGCCACCTGCTCCATGCCACACTCCAGCAACAGCGAGAGACTGGCGCTCAAGGCGTGCACGCCCAGCATATTGGGGCTGCCGCACTCGAAGCGGCGTGCCGACGACGCCGCTCGCCAGTGCGGGGCATCAAAATCTCCCACCTTATCCACCATGTGCCAACCGAACTGTGTCAGCTTCAGCTGCGGGCGCAGTGCAGCGCGCACATAGAAAAGGCCGAGCCCCTCAGGGCCGAGCATCCATTTATGCCCATCGGCAGCGACGAAATCGGCACCGCAGGCCTGCACATCGAAGGGCCGCGCCCCCAGCTCCTGGATCGCATCGACGCAGAAGAGGACCTCATGTTCCCGGCAGAAGCGACCAATGGTCGGCAGCTCCATGCGTAAACCGCTGGCGTACTGCACCGAGCTGATGGCGATCAGCCGGGTGCGTTCATCGACCCGGGCAAATAGCGACTCCTCAGGCGTCGCCGCCGCGTGGAGATCCACCTGTCGCAGCTCCACACCCTGATCAGCCAGCGCCTCCCAGACAATGCGGTTGGAGGGGAACTCCTGGTCACTGGTGACGATATTATCCCCGGCAGACCAGTCGAGCCCTGCGGCGACGAACGACAACGCCTCTGAGGTGTTCTTAACCAGGGCGATGTCGTCACTGGAGGGGGCATTGAGCAGCTGCTGCAGCTGTTCACGCAGCCGTTGTTCCGTCTCCAGCCAGCGCGGATAGCCCAGCGAACCGCGCTGAGCGTTCTCAGCCGCAAAGCGCTGCACAGCATCCCGTGTCCGTCGCGGCCAGGGAGAGACCGCCGCATGGTTGAGGTAGATGAGATCCTCGTCCAGCTCGAATTCAGTCTCGAAAATGCTTTCCATATCAAGGCTCCCGCTCTTACTGCACATATACAGGTGTGCGCATAATATCTATTATGTAAAGTAGGCTATAGTGGCTACCTCGGCCATCTTCGTCACCCTGGCCGTGCCCTTCTTCAGCATCCAAGTATCAATAATGACACCTAAATGCAAGGTAGCTACTCGCCCTTCCCCTGACGCGGCGGCCACGGGTCGTCTATGCCTGACGAGCGATACCCATAGGATGCGCTGAGCTTGCGAAGCGCATCATGCCATGCAGAAGCGCCAGGCAGCACGAGGCAGCCTGGCCTAGGAACTCACACTCGCTTCATAACTTTGCGCCTCGACAATGTGGCTCCATGCATTGTCTATCACCGCCCTCCATGGCGGCGTCAGCGCCTCTGCGGTGAAAATCTTGTCAGAGGCGCGAGCGCGAGTAGTCAAAATGCAAGTTCCTACCGCGTACCGACTCAGCTCCCCCTAAGGGCTGCGATCAGGTGAACCCGCAGCGCGGTGATCGCGGCAGGCCCTACCCGCTCCGGGCCGTAACTCGCCCGTT
>JBNJGC010000016.1:5114-6337 GCA_051747405.1 Pseudomonadota bacterium | reverse complement strand
GCGTACCGACTCAGCTCCCCCTAAGGGCTGCGATCAGGTGAACCCGCAGCGCGGTGATCGCGGCAGGCCCTACCCGCTCCGGGCCGTAACTCGCCCGTTGTAGCTGTGCGATCAGCGCCGGAGAGAGGCGCCGTCCGTAGCGCTGGTACCACCCGGTGATGCTGAGGTTGGCACTGTCGTTGTGGGCGTAGGCGTAGTGGCGCAGTGCCTGACGTATCGCTGTGGCGCTGTTGGCCTGACGCAGTGCGCGGATTGCGGCGCGGCGCTCCCGCTGCTGCCACCAGCGCAGACGCAGCGTGCGCCAGACGTGCCGTGCCGCCCAGCCGAGCAGAAGCACAAAGACACCGGCTAGCAGCCATCGAAGCGGCAGACTCAGTACCAGTGCCCTCTCTGGCGAGTGTGTGAGCCACTCCAGTCGACCGGTTTGGGGGTCGAAGTACTGCAACCGGAGTGTCGGCAGGGCCAGCCGACCGCTCTCCTGGGGTATGAAGGGGACACGGTAGCGCGTCTGGGCGGTGACGCCGCTGTGGTCGGTTCGCTGCTCAGTGTGGAGCGTGGCGGGACGGAACCGGATCGCCTCGGTGGTCGGCAACTGCCCCTGAAGTGGCGGCAGCCAATCGGCGGGGATCCCCTCCGCCTCCAGCGTCAGATGCCAGAACCCCAGCGCTTCTCTGCCCAGCCAAAGTCCGGGTTCAGTCCGGGAGCGAAACGCCAGCGCGCCTACCGGCATGGTCGCCGGCACATAAGGGGGGAGCGGCTTGACGGTAAGCGGGGGAGGCGGCAGCTTAAGCGCCTTGCGGCTGGCACCGTAGAGGCGATAGTGGACAGGGGGCAGCGTCGGTCGATAGCTACCGGGGCTGAGGGCAAACAGCGCGAAGCCTGTGCGCAGCCGCATCCGCTCACCGTCCGCGGTCTGAATGCGTTCTCGCCGACTGGTAAGGGGGATCAACTCGAACCCGCGCAGCGGCTCTGGTTCGACAAGCAGGTGGGCGGAGAGCTCCGGTGTGATCACCTCCATGGTAACCACTATCTGCTGGCGTACCCACGGAGTCAGGGTCGAAACGGAGGTATTGATGGTCACCGCATTGTCTTCGATCAGCGCCTCACGGCTCTGCTCCAGTGCCGCCCCCTCCTCCCCCGTGGCCAGGGCGGTACAGGGTAGCCAGAGCAGTAACAGAAGCCGCCAAACAGTCCCTTTTACCATGGGCGAACCTCCGGCAACG
>JBNJGC010000016.1:0-5014 GCA_051747405.1 Pseudomonadota bacterium | reverse complement strand
GCCACGTCGGCAAAGACCTGCGCGGCGGCAGCGTAATCCCCCTCCTGAAACAGACTGTTGCCCAGATTAAACAGGGCATCGGCACGCGCCCCATCCCCCTCGGCCAGTAGGACGGCTTGGGTAAACTGCGCCACCGCGCTCGGATACGCCTCCAGCCGATAGTAACTGGCCCCCGCCCCCATGTGGCCCGGATAACCCGGAACCTGCGCGAATTGCTCTGCTGCCACGGCGAACTCTCCGGACCGATAGGCCGCCACCGCATCTGTGTGTAGCGCCGGTTCAGCGGCCAGCGCAGCGGGGGGCGGTGCGAACAGCAGCAACCCCGATACCAGCAGCAGCGAAGATGCCACGCCTCCCAGGCCATAGGGCATTAGTGCGACAAACAGTAGCAGGAGTCCCGGTAGCAGCAGCCAGGGGTAGTGTTCCTGCCACAGGGTCTGCGCCTCCTCGCCAGGCTGGCTCGATGTACGCCCCAGCCCCTCGCTCTGCAGTGCCTGCCAGTCGCTCGCATCCGCACCGGCGCGCTGGTAGGCCCCGCCGCCAAGCTCCGCCAGACGCTGCAGGCCCGCCACATTCAGGTGGGTCAGCACGCTCTCCCCTTCATGCTCCAACCACCCGCCCCCATCCACGGGGACGGCCACCTGTTCGGGGCCGCCGATCCCCAGCACATAGAGGGCGCTGTCGGCACGGGCAACGGCTTGTGCCGCCGCTGCCACCCCCGCGTCCGTAAAGTCCCCATCACTGAGCAGCACCACCGCTGCGGGCGGCCCGCCCTGCTCTGCTGATTGCTCCAACGCCAAGCTCATGGCATCGGCAGCGGCGCTACCGCGGGTCGGTAGCACCAACTCCTCCAGCTGCGCCAGATAGAAGCGCAGCGCCTCATGATCCGTGGTGGGCGGCACATAGGTGTGCGCACGCCCGGCGAAGACGATGATGCCGACCCGGTTCTGGGGCAGTAGCTCCAGCAGCTCATAAAGCTCTACCACGGCGCGTGCGCGGCGGTTGGGGCGAACATCGGTCGCGTCCATTGAGCGGGAGAGATCCACCAAGGCGACAATGTGCGGCGCCTCTGCCGAGTGGGGAGTGCGGCTCTGCTCCGCATGGCGCGGGCCGGCCAGGGCCAGCACCAGCAGTATCCAGGCGAGGAGGTAGGCGTAGTCCCTCAGCGGCCAGTGGCGCCAACCACCCGCCCCCTGCCCCCGGCGCAGCCAGGGCAGCAGGGCGGTGTCGGCGAAACGCTCGCGCCGCCGCCCGGCCAGGCGGTGCCATAGCCACAACCCGGGCGGCAGGAGAAGCAGCCACAGCCACAGCGGTTCACGCCACTCCAGTGCCGCGAGCATCTAACCGGCCCTCTTAGTGGAAAGGTTCAGGCGAGCCAACAGCAGCAGCGCCATAGCCAGCCCCAGTGGCCATGGGTAGAGCGGCAACCGTTCGTAGCGGGGCGCCACCTCCTGCTCACGTCCATCGCTGGCGGTAATCGCCTTGACGGCACGCTGCAACGACTCCCCGCTGGCGGCGTGGTGGCTGGTGGCCCCGGTACGGGCGGCCAGCTCCGCCATCAGCTTCAGATCGGCCGGGTGGTGGATCATGCCCGCCTCATCCGGGCCACTCTCTGCGGTGGCACCGATGGCAACGGTGTGCAGCACCAGGCCCGCCTCTGCCGCCAGCTCCGCGGCGGCCAGCGGCGCGATCCGACCCGTGGGTTGGCGCGCATCGGAAAAGAGCATCAGGATCGGCTGCTCGTCGGAGGGGTTGCGCCCGGCCTCACGCACCGCCGTGGCCAACGCCTCGCCCAGTGAGCTGGAGCGGCCGACGATATCGGTATCGAGCCGCGCCAGCATCCGGCGCACCAGCGTATGGTCGTCGGTCAGCGGCACCAGGGTATGGGCGCTGCGGGCGAATACCACCACACCGATGCGATCCTCGGGCAGATCCTGCACCAGGCGGTCGAGCACCTGCTTGAGCAGGGTAATACGGCGCACCCGCTCCCCCTCAATCCGATAGTCCCGCAGCAGCATCCCCACCGAAACATCGACGATAAAGAGAACATCCCGCTGTTGCGGCGGTTCGGGTAACTGCTTGCCGATCCGCACCGGTCCCGCCAGCGCCACCACCAGTGCACTCAAGGCGCCCCAGAAGGCAAACCGGCGCCAGAGCGGCAGCGGGGGGGTGAACGTGGCGGTCCGTTGCAACAGGGGCGCCAACGGATGGTAGAGGCGCTCTGCCCGGCGCGCTCCACAGGCCAGTGCCGAGGGCTCCCCTCTTCCGCCCCACCAGCGCCACAACAGTGCTAGCAGAATCAGCAACGGCCAGAGCAGAAACCCGTGTGGCGTATCGAACTGGATCGCTCCCATTACCGCTGTGCCTCCAGCAGATGGCGCGCTTGCGCGAACATTGCCTGTAGCTCGGCCTCCGAGCAGGGTGTCGCGGCGAAACGGGCCGCATCCAGTGAGCGGGCGAAGGGGCCGGGAAGCTGTGGCGACGGATAGAGCGGACGGAGTATCTGCGCCAACTGGTGGGCGGCGCTGCGGGTATCGGCAGTGCTGCGTTGCAACCGGCGCAGCCGCCGCAAGGCGACACGCCGCGGGGCGAAATAGTATCGCCAGAGCAGGAGCAGCAGCGCCACGACAAGCAGGAGCAAGAACGCCCAGACGCCGCTGCTGTCGGCTGTCGTGGAGGGGAGGCGGATATCGACAAGGCCCGCTGTGGTCTCGCTGCTCACCGCCCCAGCTCCTGCTCCGGTTCATCGCACTCGGTGGAGATTTGCCGGCAGGGGATCTGCAAGGCCTCAAGGGTGGTCATGCGCTCGGCCTGCTGGGCAGCGGCGCCGGCCTCAAACGCTCTCCGGCTGCGACGGTCGTTGCTATCGACCACCACCTCTTCATCGTCGAGCCCGGCAAAGAGGCGCAGGGGGCCCGCCTGTGGCAACTGCCGCTCCGCCGGGTCGAATAGCTGGACACAGCGCAGCTGATGTTCACCGGCCAGGGCAAAAAGCGGTCCGCGGCAGTCAGGGGTGAGGTCGTGTAGATCGCTGATGAGCCAGATCTGGCTACCGCGTACCAGCAGGCGGCTCAGCTGCGAGAGCAGCTGTTTGAGCGCAGGCTCACCTGCGCTATCGCAGGGTGGAGCGGGTCTGGCGGCAGCCTCGGCGAAATGCTGCGCGGCGCCGCGACCGCTCGACTCCCCCAGCCAATTCACAGACGGCTCCAGCAGTACTCCGGCGAGGGCGCGCTGGCGCCTGCGGGCGGCAAAGGCCACCAGCGTGGCGATGCGTGCCGCCTGGGTCACCTTGAGTCGGCGGCGGGTGCCGAAACGCATCGCCGCGCGCCGGTCGACCACGATGAAGATGGTGGGCCGGCGCTCCTCACGGAAGCGCTTGACGTAGGAGTCGCCGCTGCGAGCACTCAGCCGCCAGTCGATGTGGCGGGGATCATCGCCGGTCTGAAAGGGGCGGCTTTCGTCATAATCCATGCCGCTGCCACGAAACAGTGAACGGCTCTCCCCCAGTCGCCGGTGCGCCACCTCGGGCGCCGACTCGGCGGCAACGCGCTCAAGCACTGCCGCCCGCTGCGCCAGCTGAGCGATCTCCGCCGGACTCAGCAGCGGGCGCGAGACAGCCGGGCTGGCGTGCAGCAGCGCCCTGCCCTCGCGCCACCCTGTCAGTAGCCTGCGTACCCTTGTCTCCCGCATCACAGCCCCGACCCTAGGGAACCGGTACGAAGTCCAGAATCCGCCGGATGATGGCGTCGGCGTCGACACCGGCGGCCTGGGCGGCGTAGTCCAGCACCAGTCGGTGGCGCAGTACATCCGGCGCAACCTCGATGATATCCTCCGGGATTACATACTCACGTCCCTGCAGATAGGCCATGCCCGATGCGGCACGCAACAGGGCCAGAGAGGCGCGCGGCGAGGCACCGGCCTGCAAGAAGCCCGCCCAGTGGGGGTCGATACGCTCCGGGCTGCGGGTGCAGCCCACCAGCTCCACAATGTACTCCTCCAGTAACGGCTCGACGTGCACCTCGGCAACCTCCTGCCGAGCCGCCAATACCGTGGCCGGTTGTAGCGGAGAGTCGAGCGTGGGGCGCTTTTCGGCGAAGTGGCGGCGGCGATCACGGCGCAGGATCTCCAACTCATCCTCGCCGCTGGGGTAGTCCAGCACCACATGAAGCAGGAAGCGATCCAGCTGCGCCTCGGGCAGCGGATAGGTGCCGCTCTGCTCCAGTGGATTTTGCGTGGCCATGACGATAAACAGCTCGGGAAGCTCGCGGGTGACCCCACCGACAGTGATCTGATGCTCGGCCATCGCCTCCAACAGTGCCGACTGAACCTTGGGCGGGGCGCGGTTAATCTCGTCGGCGAGGACAATCTCATGGAACAGCGGCCCGGCGACGAAGCGAAAGCCGTGCTGCTCCGGATCGAAGATATCACTCCCGGTCAGGTCCGCGGGCATCAGGTCCGGGGTGAACTGAATACGCTGAAAGCTGGCGTGGACACCGGCGGCCAGGGCGTTGACCGCCGTGGTTTTGGCCAGCCCCGGCAAGCCCTCGAGCAGCACATGACCACCACACAGTAGTGCCACCATCAACCGATCCAGCAGCGATTGCTGACCGACAATGGTCTCCTGCAGGTGGTTGCGCAGAGTGAGAAACTGGGCTTGTGTTTGCATACTAGGGGGAGCCTCGGATAGAAGGTAAAAACTATTCAATCGATTACTTTAGAGCATAACAAAAACAGCAGCCACCGGGAATCTTGATACTTTATTTATATCCCCCTAGCTGTTAGAAAGGGTGGACAGATCTGGAACGGATGGGGACCTCCTAATGGATAACGGCAACAAGCACGGTACTGACACCACACAACCCTCTTGGTTTGCCCGTGAGAGCGAAGAGGTTCTGCAGGCGCTCGACACCACCCCGGAGGGGCTGACTCCGGAGGAGGCGTCAGGGCGGCTGGAGAAGTACGGCCCCAACCGCCTCACCGGCACGCGCGGGCGCTCCGCACTGAGCCGCTTTTT
>JBNJGC010000015.1:0-24236 GCA_051747405.1 Pseudomonadota bacterium | reverse complement strand
AGTTGCGACAGCGCCTCCAGCCAGCGCGGGGTGTCACCGTGTTTTTCGATCTTCGCTTCACTCAGCTGCGGTACGCTCTCCAGCCAGTGGGCCAGGGGCGAGGTTTTCAGCCAGTGGTAGAGGTGCCGGTAGCCGAGCGGGGTCAGGTCCATGGCTATTTGAAGGCGGCGATGGAGGCGAAGTTGAAGGCCTGGAACCAGGGCTCTACCCGTGAGAAGCCCGACTGTTGTAGCCGTTGCCGGTGCTGCTCGATGGTTTCGGGGATAAGCACGTTCTCCAGCGCCTGGCGCTTTTGGCTGATCTCCAGTGCGGAGTAGCCGTTGGCGCGTTTGAAGGCCAGGTGCATTTGCTCCTGAAACTGCTGGCTCGTCTTGTCGGCAAAACGGATCTTCTCGGACATCACCAGCACACCGCCGGGAAGCAATCCGGTATAAACCCGTCTTAACAGCGCCAAACGCTCTTCGGGCTGCAGAAACTGTAGGGTGAAGTTGAGCACCACCACCGAGGCCTTTTCGATCTCGGTGGTGCGGATATCGCCGCAGGTCACCTCCACCGGAGTGGGCGAGAGGTCGGCGGCGATGTTCTCGCGGCAGCGTTCGACCATCGCCTCGGCGTTATCGACGGCGATGATGCGGCAATCAGGCGCGCTGATGCGGCGACGCAGTGAGAGGGTGGCGCCGCCGAGGGAGCAGCCGAGGTCGTAGAGGTTGCTCCCTTCGCTGGCGTAGCGCTCGGCAAACAGGCCGAGCATGGCGATGATGTCGCTATAGCCGGGGACCGAGCGGCGGATCATGTCGGGGAAAACCGACGCGACGCGCTCGTCGAAGGCGAAGTCGACGATGTGTTCCTGCGGTGTGGCGTAGATGGCGTCTTTGCTCATTAGCTGTTGTGTGCGGCGAACTGCGAGGCGGGGATTATATCACCGCTTACTCGACCATGTCGTAGAGCAGAGCGATCTCCGCGGGCCAGAGGGTGTCGTCGATGGTCTCCAGCACCATGGGAATATCGTCGAAGCGCGCATCGTTCATCAGGTAGCGGAAGCACTCCAGACCGATCTCCCCCTTTCCCAGGCTGTGGTGGCGGTCGACGCGGCTGCCCAGTTTCGGTTTGGAGTCGTTGAGGTGCATGCCGCGCAGGTAGTGAAAACCGACGATGCGTTCAAACTCGGCGAAGGTCTCGTCGCAGGCATCAACGGTGCGCAGGTCGTAGCCGGCGGTAAAGGTGTGGCAGGTGTCGAGGCAGACGCCGACCCGCGATTTGTCCTCCACCCTGTCGATGATCGCCGCCAGGTGCTCGAAACGGTAACCCAGGGTGGTGCCCTGGCCGGCGGTATTTTCGATGACCGCGGTGACGCCCTCGGTTTGCTCCAGCGTCCAATTGATGGAGTCGGCGACGATGGCCAGGCTCTCCTCCTCACTGCACTGGTTGAGGTGGGCGCCGGGGTGGAAGTTGAGCAGCGGCAGGCCCAGCTGCTCGCAGCGCTGCATCTCGTCAAGGAAGCCGTTGCGCGACTTTTCCAGCGCCGTTTTCTCCGGGTGGCCAAGGTTGATGAGGTAGCTGTCGTGGGGCAGCACCTGCGCCGGGGAGATACCTACCTTTTCGAGATTTTGCTTAAAGGCATGAATGGTCTCTTCATCGAGCGGTTTGGCTTTCCACTGGCGCTGGTTTTTGGTGAACAGGGCGAAGGCCTTGGCGCCGATCTTCTCGGCATTGAGCGGCGCGTTCTGCACGCCGCCGGCGGCGCTGACGTGGGCTCCGATATATTTCATGGTCGCTTGACTCTACACGGTAGTGTGGTTGAGGTAGACATCGAACTGGTCGCGGGTGAGCGGGCGGCTGAAGTAGTAACCCTGATACATGGCGCAGCCGCGTTTGAGCAGGAACTGTAGCTGCTGTTCGGTCTCGACCCCTTCGGCGATCACCTCCAGCTCAAGGTGGGTGGCCATGGCGATGATGGTCTCGACAATCAGCGCATCGCTGGGATCGTCGGTGACGTCACGGACAAAGGATTGGTCGATTTTTAGCCGGTCCAGCGGCAAGCGCTTGAGATAGGCCAGCGAGGAGTAGCCGGTGCCAAAGTCGTCGATGGCGAAGCGGATCCCGTGGCGCTTGAGCCTTTGCATCTTGTCGGTGACATCGTCGATATGCTCGAGGAGGATCGACTCGGTCAGCTCCAGCTCCAGGTAGCTGGGGTCGAGTTGGGTCTGTTCGACGATCTCCAGTACCTGCTCGACAAAACCCTGTTGATGAAATTGCCGGGGACTGACGTTGACCGAGAGGGTGATGGTATTGCCTTGATCCTGCCAGCGCTTGAGGGTCTTGCAGGTCTCGCGCAACACCCAGGTGCCTATGTCGATGATCTGCCCCGAGTCTTCGGCCACCGGAATAAAGCGGGCAGGGGAGATGATGCCCAGTTGCGGGTGGCGCCAGCGCAGCAGGCATTCGGCGCCGAGCAGTTTTCCCTCGTGGTCATACTGCGGCTGGAAGTGGACCCGAAGCTGGTCGTGGGGGATGGCGTAGCGCAGCAGGTTTTGCATACGCAGCCGCTCTTCGGCGGCCACCTGCATGCTGGGGATGAAGAAGCGGATAGCGTTGCGCCCGGCCTCCTTGGCACGGTACATCGCAGTGTCGGCGTGCTTGAGGATGTCGTTGACATCGTCATCGCCGCTGGGGAACATGCTGATGCCGACGCTCAGGGAGATATGGTGCTCCTGCTCCCCAATCATGTAGGGGAGGGCCAGGGCGTGGCGCACCTTCTCCGCCACGTTGTGGGCCTGTTCCGTCGCTTCGCTCTGGATCGGGCCCAGGTCATTGAGGATGAGGACAAACTCGTCGCCGCCGAGACGGGTGATGGTATCTTCGCTGCGCACGGTGCGGCGCAGGCGCTGGCCGATGTCCTTGAGCAGTTCGTCGCCACTCTGATGGCCCAGGCTGTCGTTGATGATTTTGAAGTTGTCCAGATCGAAAAAGAGCACGGCGCTGTAGTACTCATGCCGACGGGCCTGAGCCAGTGAGCGGGTGAGCTGTTCGAGCAGGTAGTTGCGGTTGCCCAGTCCGGTGAGCTCGTCGAAATAGGCCTGGTGGCGCAGTTTGGCCTCCGCCTCCTTCTTCTCTGTCACATCCATGCTCAGGCCGATGAGGCCAATAATATTCCCGTGGTCGTCACGGAT
Organism: Pseudomonadota bacterium; assembly: GCA_051747405.1. Taxonomy (GTDB): domain Bacteria; phylum Pseudomonadota; class Gammaproteobacteria; order Thiohalomonadales; family Thiohalomonadaceae; genus JAPHTQ01. Next base: position 21,066 of record JBNJGC010000015.1, on the reverse strand, counting down.
ACGGCTTTTGAGGATCTCCAGGTCGTGCCACTGGCCGTCGGCAAAGCGCATGCGCTGTTGACTCAGGTGAGGGCCGTCGCTCTGCAGTGCCGTCCGGTCCGACTCAAGGCAGGCGAGAGCGGTGGTATCGTCGTAGATCGTGCGGTAATCCTCTGCGGCGAGAAACGTCGCCTCGCTGATGCCGGTGGCTTCACAGAAGGCGCGGTTGACGAACAGCCGACGCCCTTCGGTGTTCTGAAACCAGATCCCGATGGGGGCGCTGTCCAGTAGCGACTGGAGGGTGTGCTGCTTTTCGCGCAGTGCCAGCTCCACCTCTTTGAGTTCGGTAATGTCCTGAATAACGCCAGTGACTTGTGTCACCTGATTCTGCTCGTTACGCTCGCTGCGTCCGTAGGATTTATGGTAGCGGATCTCGCCATTACTGCGTAGCAGTCGGTACTCCAATGCGCAGTTGTCGCGTTCACCTGCGGCCAACGCCTTGAGCACGCCACTGACCCGATCCCGGTCATCGGGGTGGATGAACTGGAGGAATGTCTCGGGCTCCGGGGTGTACTCCCGTGGTGAAACGCCGTGGATAGCATAGCTCTCCCGTGACCAGCGGATGCTGCTATTGCGGGTATCCCATACCCAGGTGCCGATGTGGGCGATACTCTGCGTGTCGAGCAGTCGCGCCTCGCTCTCAAGCAGGCGCTGCTCCACCTCCTGGCGCTGTGCTATCTCCCGGCGCAGGCGGCGGTTGGCGCGTGTGCTCCAGCCCCAACCGGCAAGCAGGAGCAGCAGCGCTGATACCCCTACCAGCCACTGGAACCATGTCTCTCCTGCCAGTGCGGTCTCCGTGGCGGATGCGGCCTCTGCCCCAAGGGGGAACAGAAGGAGCAGCAGCGGTTGTTGTGTGATCGGACGCATCAGTTTTCCGTTAACGGGCGTGGGTCAGCGGCAGGGGATCATAGCAAGCCGGTGGACGGTCTGTCCTGCCGCGGGTGAAGGCAACCGGGAGGGAGCCCTTGAAGGTGGCGTAGCCGCCCCCTGCCAATCGGGGCAGGGAGCGGTGCGTTTACATCATGCCATTGAGCATGGGGGTGGCGTCCTGATCATTGATCACCAGCTTACCCGGGGTGTAGTGGACCTTGGTGGAGTAGGCGTCGTTGTCGGTAACCAGCAGCTTCTGTGTCAGCAGCCCATCGATCTGGCGCTGCGTGGCGTCATCGACCAACTGGTTGAGCTCCTCGGGGCTGAGTTGTTGCTCCTGCATCTGCGCCATGCGGGTGACGGTGCTGCGCATGTTGCTGCGGACCAGCGCCTCCAGCATCGGTTTGGGCAGTGAGGCGGAGAGATCGGCATTGAGCATCTGCATCAGCTGTTCGGGCTGCTGCATGATGGATTGGTCGATCGCTTCGGTCAGCACAATCTGCATATCGCCACTGACATTGCCCATGGGGGTGTCGACAGTGAGCTTGCGCACGGCCAGCTCAGGTTTTTGACCCAGGGCGGAGAACAGGTGCGGCAGCATGGCCTGGAGCGCCAGCTCGGGATTTTCGGGTTGGCTGCGCAGCATCTCTTTCATGCTCTCGTTGATGCGGCTCAGACTGGCGCCGTCGATGTTGTTATAGGCGATGTCGTAGTGGCCGTTTGTCAGCTCAAACCCTTCGACGGCGGCGCTGTCGAAGCTCAACTGGCTGTTGATGTCCACCAGTGGGCCGTTCTCCCGCTGCTCCGAGGTGAAGTGGACCTGCGCCAGCCGGGTTGCCGCAGAGCCGGTCTCGCGGAACTGAAAGCCTTCCAGCGAGGCTTCGGCGGTGCCGTACCAGAGATCGTGCGCCCCCTGTTCGAGCTGGGTCTGGTAGTTGAGTGCCCGCATCTCCAGCTTGCCGTCGTCGGCGTTGATCTCAAGCAGCGGGCCCTCCATGCTGACGCTGACCCGCTGTTGGCCGTCGCGGGTGGCTGTGCCGCTGAGGCCCTGCCACTCGACCTGCACCGCATCATCGCCCTCCAGCGGGCCGCTGTAGGCGGGGCTGGAGAAGTGGGAAACCTCGCTGCCATTGAATTTAATCAGGGTATTGGCGCTCAGCAGCGGTTCCCCCTGAAGGTATTGCTCCAATTCGCCGGCGATCTCGGGGGGCAGCACCAGGGTACTCTCCACCGTGGCCATTGCCCCTTGAGCCAGGGAGGGGATCTGGTCGATGTGGTGGACCAGCTCGAACTCCAGCGTCTCGCTGGGCTTGTTCGGGGGGGCAAAGCGTATCCGGGTGCTCGCCCGGCTCGCCAGCCAGCCGCGCTCAAACTCTCCCGCCTCGACCTCCACCTGCGGATAGACCATCTCCTCCTGCAACTGCGCGTGATATTGGTCGAAGTGCTGCTCGGCCTGACTGCCGATGAAATAGGGCGCCGCGCCGGCGCCGGCAGCGAGGATGACAAGGGGTGCGATTAGGGTCTTTTTCATCGGGCCTCTCCTGGCTCACTTAGTTTTTCAGATAAACATTGTGGGTATTATGCATAGGCCGCGTGAGGATGTCACGGTACCCATACTCACCTCCAGCCGGACCTGATCCTGCGCCGGGTCGATCGCCGACAGCAGATTACGCCCGCATTCGCTCGCCCATATTTAGTTGCCAGGCAGCCGGGGTGCGGAAGGTCTGGCGCCTTGGGTCTGTGGTGGTGGGGTATCGGGGTTCGGGGTGGTCGATCGGGCAGCCTGGCCTACGGGCTGTTACAAGTGAGCGATAGCGATGGCATACTCACAGTCCATCAAGATAGATTGCGAGGGGGTTTGTATGCAGACCGAGGTGGAATGGCAGGGCAAGATGCACTTTGTCGGCAAGGGCAGCAACGACACTACAGTGGCGCTCGACGCGCCGCCGGCGGTGGGCGGGGAGGACAACGGCATGCGCCCCAAAGAGCTGCTGCTGCAGGGGCTGGCCGGGTGTACCGGTATGGATGTGATCTCGATCCTGCATAAAATGCGTCTGGAGCCGACGGTATTTCGTGTCAGCGTCAGCGCCGAGATGACCGAGGAGCACCCCAAGGTCTTCAGCGCTTTCCACATCACCTACACCGTCGGCGGCGATATCCCCGAGGAGAAGCTGGAGAAGGCGATCAACCTCTCCCAGGACCGTTACTGCGGCGTCACCCATATGTACCGCAGCTTCGCCACGGTGACCCATGAAGTGAACAAAGTTTAAAGTTCAAAGTTTGAAGTTTGAAGTTTCGAGTACAGGGCCTGAGGCGCGAATAGAGTGTCGGTTTTTAGGGTGCGGGATGCGCTTCTTTCAACCTGGAACTTTGAACTTTCAACTTCAAACTGATGTATAATCCCCCCTTTTCACCCAGCCCGTCCGAGAACATTCCATGTCCACTGATATCCACGCCCAGCGCATTCTGATCCTCGACTTCGGCTCCCAATACACTCAGCTTATCGCCCGCCGTGTGCGTGAGGCGGGGGTCTACTGCGAGCTGCACCCCTACGATATGGCGGAGGCCGATATCCGCGCCTTCGATCCCAACGGGGTGATCCTCTCCGGCGGGCCGGAGAGCACCACCGCCGCCGAGGCGCCCAGTGCGCCGCAAGTGGTCTTTGAGCTGGGCATACCGGTATTCGGCATCTGCTACGGCATGCAGACCATGGCCGCCCAGCTGGGCGGTAAGGTGGAGAACGCCGATCATCACGAATACGGCTACGCAAAGGTACGCGCCCGAGGCCACACTACGCTATTAAAGGATATTGAGGACCATGTCAGCGACGAGGGCTACGGTCTGCTGGATGTGTGGATGAGCCACGGCGATCGCGTGCTCGACATGCCCGAGGGCTTCAAGCTGATGGCCTCCACCGAGTCGGCCCCGGTGGCCGGCATGGCCGATGAGGAGCGCCGCTTCTACGGTGTGCAGTTCCACCCGGAGGTGACCCACACCGCCCAGGGCCAGCGCATTATCGAGCGCTTTGTCCACGAGATTTGCGGCTGTGACGCGCTCTGGACGCCGGATAACATCATCGACGACGCGATCAAAGCGGTGCGCGAGCAGGTGGGCGACGAGGAGGTGATCCTGGGTCTTTCCGGCGGCGTTGATTCTTCTGTCGTCGCGGCGCTGCTGCACAAGGCGATCGGCGATCAGCTTACCTGCGTCTTCGTCGATAACGGCCTGTTGCGCTACAAGGAGGGGGACCAGGTGATGGCCACCTTCGCCGAGCACATGGGAGTGCGGGTGATCCGCATCGACGCCGAGCAGCGCTTCCTCGACGCGCTCAAGGGCGTGGACGATCCGGAGAAGAAGCGCAAGATCATCGGCAATATGTTCATCGATATCTTCGATGAGGAGGCGGGCAAACTGACCTCCGCCAGATGGCTGGCCCAGGGCACCATCTACCCCGATGTGATCGAGTCGGCCGGGGCCAAAACCGGCAAGGCACACCTGATCAAATCCCACCACAACGTCGGCGGCCTGCCCGAGAACATGAAGCTCAAGCTGGTCGAGCCGCTGCGCGAGCTGTTCAAGGACGAAGTGCGCAAGCTGGGCGTGGAGCTGGGACTGCCGGCCGATATGGTCTACCGTCACCCCTTCCCGGGACCGGGGCTGGGGGTACGCATCCTCGGCGAGGTGAAGAAGGAGTACGCCGACATCCTGCGCCTGGCGGACCACATCTTCATCGAGGAGCTGTTCAAACACGACCTCTACCACAAGACCTCACAGGCCTTTGCCGTGTTCCTGCCGGTCAAATCGGTGGGCGTCACCGGCGACGGTCGCCGCTACGAGTATGTGGTGGCGCTGCGTGCGGTGGAGACCATCGACTTCATGACCGCCCGCTGGGCGCACCTGCCCTACGACTTCCTCGACCACGTCTCGCGGCGTATCGTCAACGAGATCAACGGCATCTCCCGCGTGGTCTACGACATCACCGGCAAGCCGCCGGGTACCATTGAATGGGAGTAGGATGAGTTCGTAACAGATTGAAATATATAATAAAAAGAAAAAAGAACAAGATGATTATGACTGAAAGTGCATTGGATGATCTGTGCAAAATAGACGCGGATCGGGAGTGATGATCTAATCACACAGTCATTTCAATCTGCTCGGAGTTGATTTCATACCAAGGCAGGATCGTGACATCAGAGCGAGATTGCCGGGTGTCACCGCCATAAACCAGCCATGCTTTTCCAGCGGTATCACCGGCCAGCTTTTGCCAGAACTCAAGCCCCTTGAAGTAATCCTTGTTGATGGTTTGCCCGGATTTGATTTCCAGCGGTGACAGGTGAGTTCCATGGTCAATCAGCAGATCGACTTCATGTCCCGAGCGATCACGCCAGAAGTAAAGATTCGAGGTTTCACCCGCGTTATAACGGGCCTTAAGCAATTCACTGATGACCCAGGTTTCAAATAGGGCGCCTCGTTGAACGTGGGTAGTCAGTTGCTCGCTGTTTTGGATGCCGAGCAGCCAGGTTGCAAGACCGGTATCCAGAAAATAGAGTTTGGGCGTTTTGACCAGGCGCTTGTTGAAATTCTGGTGATGCGGTGGCAACAGATGCACGATATAACTGGCTTCCAGTACGGATATCCAGGCTTTGGCTGTGTTATGCGTAATACCACAGTCGTTAGCCAGCGAGGAAAGATTGAGAAGTTGCCCGGTCCGGCCTGCGCATAATTTCAGGAAGCGTTGAAAGGTTGCCAAATCCTGTACTTTGATCAATTGCCGGACGTCTCGTTCCAGGTAAGTGCGCACATAGTTTCCATGCCAGGGATGGGGTTCAAGTCCGCGGTCGAAGATGGGGGGGAAAGCACCATCAAAGAGTATCTTATCGAGATTCCGGCCAACTTTTCCTGCGCGCTGTAACTCGTCGTAGGTCATGGGTAACAGCGTCAGCAATGCGGCCCTGCCTGCCAGACTTTGTGTGATGCCTGACAACAGGCCAAATTGCTGGGAACCCGTCAGGATAAATTCGCCGGGTTGTTGCCTTTCGTCGACGCGTGTCTGAAGATAGGAAAACAGAGCAGGGCAGCGTTGCGCCTCATCCAGGATGGCTCCCTCGGTAAACTGGTTTAAAAACCCCCGAGGGTCTGTTTCGGCAAATTCTCTCTGGTCGAGATCCTCAAGCGAAACATAGCGGTGTTTGGGAAAGGCATGCCGCACCAGGGTGGACTTGCCGGATTGGCGTGGACCCGTGACGACAAGCACGGGATAGCCGTTGGCGAAGTGTTTAAGTCTGGATTCCGCGTTTCGGGGGATGTAGGTCACGGTGGTTTCTGGTTACTTTATGTGCCTACATTATGCGGAAAAATGGCTAATTGTCAATGTTATTGCCAATTAGCCAGGCAGCGCCTGTTTACGGTGCTCCATTACTAACCTCCATCGGAGTACAGCGCTTGAGCTGTCAACTGATGCGGTCACTGAATCGCTGGGGTATGCACCGGATCCGCCAACTGGCGCCCGCCGCTATTAACATCTACCGTCAAAGGATTGCAGCGCAGGGGAGCAGGTTGATATGGGTCTATCGGTCGGCAAACAGGTGCGTCGCTGGGGCTGGCCCCTGGCCGGTGCCGCGGTGGGGGCGCTGGTGCTTGCGCTGTTGGTGGCCAACCGCCAGACGCCGAGCCACGGCGAGGTGGCGCAGCCGCTGCCGACCCTCGCGGTGATCGAGGTGCGACCGCTGGCCTTCGAGGTGGAGGCGCGCGGCCACGGTGTGAGCCGCCCCGCCGAGAGCTGGCAGGCTAGCGCCAACGTCGCCGGGCGGGTGGTGGAGCGCCACCCCGATCTGGAGAGCGGCAAGCTGCTGCGTAAGGGGACGCTGCTGTTGGCACTCGACCCGAGCCGCTACGAGCTGGCCATCGCCGAGGCGCAGGCTGATCTGGCGGGGCTTGCCGCGGAGCGCTCCCAGATCGATAGCGAAGAGCAAAACACCGGTCGCCTGCTGGCGCTGGAGCGGGAGCGGCTGGCCCTGGCCGAGCAGGAGCTGGCGCGCATCGAGCGTTTGGTGGAGCAGGGCTCCGTCTCGGCCTCGAGGCGTGATGAACAGCTCCGCGCCACCGTGGCGCAGCGCCAGGCGGTGACCTCACTGGAGAACCAGTTAACCCTGCTGCCCAGCCGTCGTGACGCCCTCAAAGCCCGCCTCGCGCGCGCCGAGACCCGACTGGCGCAGGCCCGACGGGATCTGGCCGATACCCGCTTCGTCGCCCCCTACGATCTGCGCCTCGCTGAGGTGGCGGTGGAGCTTCATCAGCACGCTGCGGTCGGGCAGCGGCTGTTCCTTGCCGACAGTATCGAGACGGCGGAGGTGGAGACCCATATCCCGCTGTCCATGTTGCGCCGGTTGATGGGGAATGTGTTGCTGTCCTCGTCACCGGAGGAGGCGCTGGATATCGGTGAGCGGGTCGACCTGACGGCGATAGAGGCGCAGGTGCGCCTCGCCGGCTTTGCCGATCTCTCCTGGCCGGCCCGGTTGTCGCGGGTCAGCAGCGGGCTCGACCCGGCGACTCGCACCGCACGGGTGGTGGTGACGGTGGACAAACCCTATGCCGATGTGGCCCCGCCAGAGCGTCCCGCCCTGCAGCCGGGCATGTATGTGCAGGTGCGTCTGAGCGTTGCCAGCCGCGAGCCGCAGCTGGTGATCCCCGCCACGGCGGTGCACGGGGGAGAGGTCTATCGGGTCGATGGCGATGACCGTCTGCGTCGCCGACCGGTTGAGGTGGCCTTCGAGCAACACGATATGGCGGTGATTAGTGAGGGGCTCGCCCCCGGCGACCGGGTGATCGTCGACGATCCGATCCCGGCGCTGGAAGGTATGGCCATCCGGCCACAGCGGGATGAGGGGCTGGAGCGGCGTCTGCAGCTTCGCGCCCGGGGTGAGGAGCGATGATTCACTGGTTCGCCGGCCACCCCACCGCGGCCAATCTGCTGCTGATCGTGTTGCTGGCGGCGGGGCTCTTTGCCGCGCCGTCGCTCAAGCGCGAGACCTTTCCCGACTACCGTCCGGTGGAGGTGAGCATCGAGGTGCGCTATCGCGGCGCCAGCGCCGCCGATGTAGAGGACGCTGTCTGTCGTCGGCTGCACGACGCCCTCAAGGGGGTCGACTATCTGGACGAACTGGTCTGTACCGCCCAGGACAATCTGGCCAGGGCCACCGCGACGATGCTGGCGGGGGGCGAGCCCCTGCGTTTTCTCAGCGAGATCGACACCGAGGTCAACGCCATTACCGATCTACCCGCCCGCGCCGAGGCGCCGGTGGTGCGGGAGCTGCATCGCAGCGACCTGGTCGCCGCGGTGGCGGTCGCCGGTGATATGGTGCCGGACCAGCTGGAGGATTACGCCCTGGCTCTGGAGGGGCGGATCATGGCCCTGCCGGGGGTGGCGGGGGTGGCGCTCCACGGCCTCTCCCAGCGTCAGTGGCAGGTGGAGGTTCCCCGCGAGGTGCTGGGCCAGTACGGCCTGTCGGCCCGTGAACTGGCGGCCCGGGTGGCGCGCCAGAACGTCGACATGCCGTTGGGCACGCTGGAGACCCGCGGGCGGGACATCCAGCTGCGCTTTACCGATCAGCGCCGCTCGCTGCGCCAACTGCAGCAGCTGGTGGTGATCTCGGATGCCGAGGGGGGCGAACTGACCCTGGGAGAGATCGCCCACCTCAAACAGGTTGGCGAGCGGGCGGAGGAGAAGATCCTCTTCAACGGCGAGCGGGCAGTGGTGCTGGAGGTGAGCAAGAGCCTGCGCGAGGACTCGCTGCGGGTGATGGATGCGCTGAGCGCACTGATCGATGCCGAGCGTGGACGCTTCGACGGCGGCGTGCGTCTCGCACTGACCCAGGACATGACCAGCATCGTGCGCGCCCGCCTGCAGATGCTGGTGAAAAACGGCCTGATGGGGCTGGTGCTGGTGGTGTTGGTGATGAGCCTCTTCTTTCGTCCGCGGCTGGCGTTGTGGGCGGTGCTGGGGCTGCCGGCGGCGTTCATGGGCGCGGTCTTCGTCATGGCGCTGACCGGGCTGTCGCTCAATATGATCACCCTGGTGGCCCTGCTGATGGCGATCGGCATCGTCATGGATGATGCGGTGGTGATCACCGACAATATCGCCGAGCACGCCGGTGAGCACGACTCGGCCCTGCAGGCGGTGGTGGCCGGTACCCGCCAGGTGCTGCCGGGGGTGCTCTCCTCCTTTCTGACCACAGTCTCGGTCTTCCTGCCGCTCTCCTTCCTGGCCGGCGAGCTGGGCGCGGTGCTGGAGGTGCTGCCGGTGGTGTTGATCGCCGCCCTGGCCGCCAGCCTTATCGAGGCGTTCTGGATCCTGCCGCACCATCTCAAAGGGAGTGTGCCGGGTCTGCGTGACGGCCACGACTCGCGTTTTCGTCGCGCCTTCGAAAGGGGGTTCGGAAGGTTTCGTGAGCGTATCGGCGCGCTGGCCGACCGGGCCATCACCTGGCGCCATGCGGTGTTGGGGCTGGTGTTGCTGATCATTCTCGGCTCGGTCGGATTCATGGCCGGTGGCCATATCGGCAGCGAGGCGATGCCCGCTATCGACGGGGATGTGCTGGAGGCGCGCATCCTCATGCCCCAGGGGACTCCGCTTGAGCGGACCGGCGAGGTGGCCGCCCGGGTGGAGGCGGCCATGCGAGAGCTGGATCAGCGCCTGAGCCCGCAGCAGCCTGAGCAGAGGCCGCTGGTAGAGGCGCTGCAGACCCGTTTTAACCACAACCTAAGCGCCCGCGAGGCCGGGCCCCACGTCGCTACGGTGATGGTGGACCTGCTCAGTGCCGAGCGGCGCAGCATCACCCTCGACGAACTGACCGCGGCCTGGCGCGAGGCGATCGGCCCCCTCGCCGGGATCCACAGCCTGATCATCCAGGAGCCGGGCTTCGGCCCGGCCGGGATCCCGGTGGAGCTGCGTCTGCAGGGGGAGGATCTGCAGGCGCTGAAGGCGGCCGCCCGCGATGCGGCGGCGCACCTGGTCGGTTACAGCGCCGCCTATAATGTCATCGACGATCTGCGCCCCGGTAAACCGCAGCGCAGCCTCTCCCTCGCCCCCGGCGCTCACGGACTGGGGTTGAGCGCCGAGGAGGTGGCCGGCCAGTTGCGCGCCACTCTACTGGGGGAGGTGGCCGATAGCCAACGCATCGGCGATCACGATGTGGAGATCCTGATCCGTCAGGCCGGGGCGGACCGTGACAGCCTCGATGACCTGGCCGATCAGACCCTCATGCTGCCCAGCGGCGGGCAGGTGCCGCTGGGCGAGGTGGTGCGTATCAGCGAGCGGCGCGATTGGGCACGCATCACCCGTATCGACGGACGCCGCAGCGTCACCGTCGAGGCGAACGTGGATGCCCGTCTCAGCAGTGGCCAGGCGATTGTGGACGATCTGCGCACCGAGTGGCTGGCGTCGTTTAAGGCGCGCCACCCGGGGGTCGATGTGGGATTCGAAGGCCAGGTGGCCCGCTCTGCCGAAACCGGCGCCTCCATTGCCCGCGGGCTGCTGATCGGTCTGGTGGGGATCTTCGTGATCCTCTCCTTTCAGTTCCGCAGTTATGTGGAGCCGTTGATCGTCATGCTGTCGATTCCGCTCGCCTTCATCGGTGCGATCTGGGGCCATGTGTTGATGGGCTACTATCTGTCGATGCCGTCGCTGATCGGTGCTGCCGGGCTGGCCGGTATCGTGGTCAACAACGCCATTTTACTGATCCACTTTATCAAAGGTCATCGCGCGCGGGGGCTGTCGGCCATCGCGGCGGCGGGGCAGGCGAGCCGTGATCGGCTACGCGCTATCCTGATCTCATCCACCACCACCATCGCCGGTCTGGCGCCGCTGCTGGCGGAGACCAGCACCCAGGCCGCCGCCATCAAGCCGCTGGTCATCTCCGTGGTGTTCGGCCTGCTCACGGCCACTGTGCTGGTGCTGGTGGTTATCCCGGCGCTCTATGTGCTGCTGGATGAGCTGGGTTGGACCGGTGCTGTCGAGAGGTGAGCGGCGTTAGCCTGCGGGGATGGCTTCTGCGGGCGGTTGTGGTTCAATACACCCCATGACGCTTGAACTCGAATCCCCCGATAACCACTGGATGCGCCGCGCTCTGGCGCAGGCGCAGCTGGCTGCGCGTGAGGGGGAGGTGCCGGTGGGAGCGGTGCTGGTCAAGGGTGGACAGCTGATTGTCGAGGAGCGCAATCGCCCCATCGCCGACCACGACCCCACCGGTCACGCCGAGATCCGGCTGCTGCGCATGGCGGGCAAACGGCTTGAGAACTACCGTCTCACCGGCACGACGCTCTACGTGACACTCGAGCCCTGCCCGATGTGCGCCGGTGCCATCGTCCACGCCCGTGTCGGGCGGGTGGTCTACGCCACCGTCGACCCGCGGACCGGGGCGGCGGGATCGGTCTACAACCTCCTGCAGAGCAACGAACTCAACCACCGCTGCGAAGTGGTCGGCGGGGTGATGGCCGATGAGAGCGCCCGATTGCTGCGCGATTTTTTTCGCCGCCGGCGCGCAAAGTGAATACTCGGTCTATACCGAATGCTGTTTACTCAAGCGTCAGCAGCATGTCGAAGCCGTCATTCCGGGCTTGACCCGGAATCCATCCCGAAACACACGGCGAAGACAACCCTGGCATGGATGCCGGAGCAGGTCCGGCATGACGGTCTCCGTGCTCTCTGTGTCCTCTGTGGCAATAATCTCAAGGCCCCTGCATGATGCGCTTCGCAGGCTCAGCGCATCCTATGGGTATCGCTCGTCAGGCATATAGGGCGGCCCGTGGCCGTCGCCACAATGGCCGAGGAATCGAACGCTATGTCAGGGGGGCGAGTAGTTATCATAATAAAAAAAAACCTTCGCGTCCTTTGCGTCTTTGCGGTGAACAGGCCGGTTCGGTCAATGACTGGAGCGCGGTAATTCCGTGCATACACAAGCGCCAGGCAGCCAGGAGTGAACGAGAGCCGGCATCGCCATGGCATCGCCGCACGCGCCTCCGGAGAGGGCAGCCTGGCCTACGAACTGCGTCGAACCTTAAACTCAAAGCGCCGGGTTGCCGATGTTGAGCGCCTTGGGCGGCAGGGTTTCGGGGGTGTTTTCTTGCCCGGTATACCAGACCAGGATGTCGTAGTAACTGCGGATATTCTCTACATAACGCACCGCCTCGTTGCCGCGGGCGTAGCCGAAGCGGGTCTGGCTGTGCCATTTTCGTTGCCGCAGTAGCGGCAGGTACTCTTTGACGTCTTTCCAACTGTCCGGGTCGCCACCCTGACGCTGGGTGATCACCCGGGCATCTTCCAGGTGGCCGTAGCCGATGTTGTAGGAGGCCAGGGCCAGCCAGGAGCGATCCGGTTGTTCGATCCGTTGCGGGATCTTCTCCATCATCCGGCTCAGATAGAGCGCGCCGCCGCGGATGCTCTGCACCGGGTCGGTGCGTTTGCTTACCCCGAGTTCTGCGGCGGTGCGTTGGGTGAGCATCATGATCCCGCGTACCCCGGTGGGTGAGACGGCATTGGGATTCCAGTGGGACTCCTGGTAGGCGGTGGCGGCCAGCAGCCGCCAGTCGAGGCCGAACTCCTTGGCCGAGTACTCGAACAGTTCGCGGTACTCGGGCAGGCGGCTTTGGATGTGGCGCATGTAGGTGCGGGTGCCGACGTAGTCGAAATCGTTCAGGTGGCCGTAGTAGCGTTCGTGGAGGTGCGCCAGTCTGCCGCTCTGGGCCAATGATGCGATGTAGTCACTGGCTGCTTGGTGGAGGCTGCCATCCCTGAATTTGGGGAAGGCCCAGGCGAGCGGCTGCGGCTCGGTGAGGTCGAAGGCGACGCGTAGCTCAGGGTAGAAGCGCTGGTTCATCGCCACCTCGTTGGAGTCGGCGACGGTATAGTCGATAAGTTTCTCCCAGACCATGCTGAGCAGCTCCTCGCTCTCCACCTCGGGGTTCTCGAGCCAGGTCAGATCACGGTGTTCGCTATGGAGCTGGTGCAGTTGCTCCTCGTGGCTGCTTTGGGCTGTGACCTCCAGAATGCCGTTGAGATCATCGATCCCCTTCGGTTTCGGCGTGCCCACGCGGTAGACCAGCTGCTGGGTGATCTGCTGGTAGGGAGGGGTGAAGCGCATCCAGAGTTTACGCGGCTCGGTGGCGGTGAGGCCGGCGGCGGCAAGGTCGGCCTCGCCCTCCGCCAGGCGCGTGAGTACCTGGCTGACGTTGTCGGCCACTCTCAGCTCCAGCTCCACTCCCAGTTTATCGGCAAAGCCCTTGGCCAGGTCGTACTCCATGCCGACAGGGCCGTCGGCCCCTTCGTAGTAGGTGGTAGCGCTGTTGCGGGTCAGTACCACCAGGCGCCCCTCCTGTTTGACCCGCTCCAGATCGCTCTGCGGCTCGCTGAAGCAGCCACCGAGCAGGGGTGTCAGCAGGAGCGAAACCAGAATAGGGGGCAGGCGCAGGGACATGGGAGGGATTATAAGGGATTTTCCGCACAATTCACGGGTGATTGTCGGGGCGGTTAGCCGAAGCGCTCGGCGCGGCAGCCGTTGGCGTCGCAACGGAGCAGGCCGCCGTGCTCGCCCCAGTCCGGCAGCACATAGCGCTGCGCCGTACTGCGCTCGAGGCTATGGGTGTGTTCGCCGGGGCGGTGGGTGTGGCCGTGGATCAGGCGGGTGGCCTGGTGTTGCTGCAGGTAGCGGCGCACGGTGTCGGGGTTGACGTCCATGATCGTCTCGCTCTTTTCGCCGGTCTCACGCTGGCTGCGCTCGCGCAACTGGCGGGCGAAGGCGAGGCGCTCTGCGGCGGGTTTGTTGAGGAATGCCGCCACCCACTGGGGATCGCGCAGCTGTCGGCGCAGCGCCATATAGTCGTGGTCGTCGGTGCAGAGGAGATCGCCGTGCATCAGCAGGGTGGGGGTGCCGTAGAGCTCGAGCCGGAAGGGATCCTCCAGCAGCTGGCAGCCGCTAAGGCGCTCGAAGCGCTCACCCAGAAGAAAGTCGCGGTTGCCGTGCATCACATAGATGGGGACACCGCGCTGTCGTAGCTCCTTGAGGGCCTCAAGCACCGGTTGGTACTCGGGCAGGATCAGATCGTCGCCGAGCCACGCCTCGAACAGATCACCCAGGATATAGAGCCCATCGGCACGGGGGGCCTCGGTGCTGAGAAGGTCGAGGAACAGCCGGGTAGTCTCCGGCCGTTCCGCGCTCAGGTGCAGATCGGCGATGAAGAGGCTGGCCATTACTCCTCGACGATTTCGGCACTCTTGAGGATGACATCCTCCACCGGCACGTCCTGATGGAAACCGGCGCTGCCGGTCTCGACCGCCTTGATCTTGTCGACCACATCCATGCCTTCGACCACGCGACCGAATACGGCGTAGCCCCAGCCGTCAGGGGTCGGTTCGCGGTGGTTGAGGAAGGTGTTGTCCTTGACGTTGATAAAGAACTGGGCGGAGGCGGAGTGGGGCTCCATGGTGCGGGCCATGGCGATGGTGCCGCGTTCGTTGGACAGACCGTTGTCTGCCTCGTTCTTGATCGGGGCGTTGGTGGGCTTCTCTTTCATCCCCGGCTCCATGCCGCCGCCCTGGACCATGAAGCCGTTGATGACGCGGTGGAAGATGGTGCCGTCGTAGAAGCCCTCTTTGACGTAGTTGAGGAAGTTCTCAACGGTGGCAGGGGCCTTGTCGGCGAACAGCTCCAGGGTGATGGTGCCGTAATTGGTATTGAGTCTGACCATGGTACTACTCCTCGCTCTTTTCCGGTTCCCCATTCAGGCGGGTAACCTTGTGAATGATTACGTCCTCGGCAGGCACGTCGCGGTGCATCCCCTTCTGGGTCGTCTCGACCGACTTGATCGCCTCGACCACGTCCATCCCCTTGACCACCCGGCCAAACACGGCGTAGCCCCAGCCGCGCGGGGTCTTCTCGCGGAAGTCGAGGTTACTGTTCATGCCCACGTTGATGAAAAACTGTGAGGTGGCCGAGTGGGGCTCCATAGTGCGGGCCATGGCGAGGGTGCCGATGGTGTTGCGCAGGCCGTTGTCCGCTTCGTTCATGATGGGGGCGCGGGTCGGTTTTTTCTCCATGTCCGGGGTGAAGCCGCCGCCCTGGATCATGAAGTCGTCGATCACGCGGTGAAAGAGGGTGCCGTCGTAGAAGCCGTCGTCGGCATAACGCAGGAAGTTGTCGACGCTTTTGGGGGCCTTCTCCGGGTAGAGCTCAATCACCATCTCACCCATTGAGGTCTGCATCAGCACCCGTGGCCCGGAAGGGGCGGAGTTGCCATCGGCATTGCAGGCGCTGACGAACAGCGCCATCAGCAGGGGTAGCAGTCTTCTCATTATCACTCCGTGTTCGATTCAGTTGTCGGGTAATGATATCGGCTGTGTGGGTGTGGGGAAAGCGGTGGAGGTGCGAAAGTCGCCGCTTCGGGGTATCGTATCGTAATTTGGCGCCCTGTTACCGACTATACCCATGAGTGAGAAGAAGCTACACCATATCGCCGGCCTGGCCGGCGTCGACCCGCAGGAGAACGCCCAGGCCCGCCGCTGGGGGGCGCGGCTGGAGATGCCGATGATGCTGGTGGTGCTCTGGATCCCCATTCAGTGGTATCTGGAGGTCCGCGGGGTGATAACCGCCGAGTACAGCCGCGTCGGCGACTGGGGGATATGGCTCGCCTTTTTGCTGGAGACGGTGATCAATACCGCCCTGGTCGACGATAAGCGACGCTATCTGCGCGCCAACTGGATGAATCTGCTGATTATCGTGGGCGGGCTGCCCATACTCTGGGGGCTGACTCCCGTTGCCGGTCTGCTGCGCAGTCTGCGCCTGCTGTTGCTCGTGGGGCTGCTGTTACGCTTCTCCGGCACTTTGCATGAGGTGCTTAGCCACAACCGCTTGGGAACCACGCTGGGGGTCTCGGCGGTGGTGATCGTGATCGCCGGTCTGTTGATGACCGCCATCGAGCCCGGGGTCACCACGCCGCTGGACGGGGTCTGGTGGGCCTGGGTGACGGTGACCACCGTCGGCTATGGCGACATCGTGCCGGTCACCCCCCCCGGCAAGATCTTCGGCGCGCTGTTGATCCTGCTCGGGGTAGGGCTCTTCTCGTTGATGACCGCCAGCATCTCCTCCTTCTTCATCGGGCGGGATGTGACCAAGGTGGAGGAGGAGATCGAGCGGGACATGGAGCGCGTCTCCCGCGAGGAGTTGAGTATCCTCTCCACCATCGACCGCGTGGGAAAGGGGCTGCAGCACCTGGAGGAGCGCCTGCAACAGATCGAGCGCCGCGACCAGGAGGTGAGCGATGTGGAGCACCACATCGAGCGCGACCTGAGCCGTGCGCGTAAGCGCGAGCGCGGTGTCGGTGACACCATCGACGGTATCAGCAAGAGCCTGGCGCGAATCGAGCGGCGACTCGACAGCTTGGAGAAGCGGGTGCGCGAGGGGGATGGGAAGTGATTTTGTCGCCATCGCCGCTTTTGGGATAAGATGCGCGCCTGTTCCGTAACCGCGCTGTCGATCAACCGATTTTGAAGAGATCTAACCATGGCCTACCCGCACCAGCTAAAGCTCCACAACAACCTCAGCAATCAGCTTGAGCCGTTCGAGCCGATCGACCCGAAGCGGGTGCGGATGTACGTCTGCGGCATGACCGTCTACGACTACTGCCACATCGGCCATGCGCGGGTGTTGGTGGTGTTCGATGTGATCAATCGCTACCTGCGCCATATCTACGGCGACGCGCATGTGACCTATGTGCGCAATATCACCGACATCGACGACAAGATCATCCAGCGGGCCAACGACAACGGCGAGGACTTCAATGCCTTGACCGGTCGCTTTATCGAGGCGATGCATGAGGATGCCGCAGCACTCGGCGTGGCCGAACCGGACCAGGAGCCGCGCGCCACCCTGTTCATGGATGAGATCATCGCCATGATCGAGGCCCTGGTGGCCAAGGGGCTCGCCTACGCTGCCAATAATGGTGATGTCTACTACGATGTCTCAAAATTCGACGGCTACGGCACCCTCTCGGGCAAGAACCCGGACGACCTGCGCGCCGGCGAGCGGGTGGCGGTGGACGAGGCCAAGGACGATCCGCTCGACTTCGTGCTGTGGAAGGCGGCCAAGCCGGGCGAGCCGAGCTGGGACTCCCCCTGGGGCAAGGGGCGTCCCGGCTGGCACATCGAGTGCTCGGCCATGTCCACCCACGCCCTGGGGAACCACTTCGACATCCACGGCGGCGGGCTGGATCTGCAGTTCCCCCACCACGAAAACGAGATCGCCCAGTCCGAGGGGGCCTGCGGCTGCAAGTTCGTCAACTACTGGCTGCACAACGGTTTTGTGCGCGTGGACGATGAGAAGATGTCCAAATCCCTGGGCAATTTCTTCACCATCCGTGACGTGATGGCCAAGTACGATGCGGAGGTGATCCGCTACTTCATCCTCACCAGCCACTACCGCAGCCCGCTCAACTACTCCGACCAGCACCTGGATAACGCCAAGGGGGCGCTGACCAGCCTCTACAACGCGCTGCGCGGTCTGGATACCTCGGTGGCGCCCGCGGAGAACGACTATCACGCCCGCTTCTACGCCGCGCTGGACGAAGACTTCGCCACCCCCGAGGCGTTGGCGGTGCTGTTCGAGTTGGCCCATGAGGTCAACCGCCTGCGCAGCAGCGACGGTGACGCTGCGGCGGCCCATGCCGCTCAGCTGCGCCGGCTGGGGGCGCTGCTGGGGCTGTTGCAGCGCGAGCCGGAGCAGTTTCTGCGCGCCGGCGCCGGCGGTCCCGGCGACGATGAGATCGAAGCGCTGATCGCCGAGCGCATCGAAGCGCGCAAGAACAAGGACTTTGCCACCTCCGACCGCATCCGCGACGAGCTCAAGGCGCAGGGCATCGTGCTGGAGGATGGCCCGCAGGGGACCACCTGGCGCCGCGAATAGCGTGTTTCGGGCCAAGTTGTTGAGGACCGTTTACCTTCTTTTGTTGCTGCTCTGCTCGCTACCGGTGTGGGCCGCCGAGCCGATCAGCATCGGCGTACTCAGCCACCGGGGGGATGAGAGTACGCTGGCACACTGGTCCGGCACCGCCGACTATCTCAGTGAGGTGCTGCCCGACTACCACTTTACGATCGAACCGCTCAAGTTCGAGGCGATCGACGGCGCCGTGGGGCAGGGTGAGGTGGACTTTATCCTGGTCAACCCGGCGATCTACGTCAATCTGGAGGTGACCCACCGCGTCTCACGCATCGCCACCATGAAAAACCGTCTCGGCAGCGAGGCGTTCAACACCTTCGGCGGAGTGATCTTCGCCCGGGCCGAGCGCTTCGACCTGAACAACCTCGATGACCTGCAGGGGGGCACCCTGATGGCGGTGAACGAGAGCTCCCTGGGCGGCTACATGATGGCCCTGCGCGAGTTCAAAGCGGCGGGTATCGAGCCCTACCGCGAGCTGCGTGATATCTCCTTCGCCGGTACCCACGACCGGGTGGTGATGGCGGTCCGCCAGGGGCGGGTCGATGCCGGTACGGTGCGCACCGATATCCTCGAACGGATGGCCGATGAGGGGCGTATCAACCTCAACGAGTTCCGCATCATCAACCAGAAGATCGGCAAGGATTTTCCGCTCTTTCGCAGCACCCGACTCTACCCCGAGTGGCCCTTCAGCAAGGTGCGCCATACGCCCAACCGGCTCGCCCGGCAGGTCTCCATCGCTCTGGCGGAGATGCCCGAGGACCACCCCGCCGCGCTCAGCGGCAACTACGCCGGCTGGACCATCCCACTTGACTACCAGCCGGTGCACGACCTGCTCCAGGAGCTGCTGCTGCCGCCCTATCAGTATGCCCGCTTCACCCTGCTGGATGTCTGGCAGCGCTACTGGGGTTGGCTCTTCGGTGGCCTGCTTCTGCTGTTGGTCATGGGGGGGCTGACCACCTGGGTGCTGCGCCTCAACCGCGAGCTCTCCCACGCCAAGCAGCAGCTGGAGCAGCAGCATGCGTTGATCCTCGACTCGGTGGCCGACGGTATCTACGGGGTCGACACCCGGGGTAACTCCACCTTCGTCAACCGCGCCATGGCGGCGATCACCGGCTGGAGCCCCGCCGACCTCATCGGTAAAAACCAGCACGAGCTGCTGCACCATACCCACGCCGACGGTCGCTACCATCCGGCCAATGAGTGTCCGGTCTACCACACCTTCCGTGACAACCAGCCGCACCATGTGGAGGACGACATCTTCTGGTGCAAGGACGGCCACAGCATCCCGGTGGAATACACCAGCACCCCCATTCGCGATGAACACGGCAGGGTCAGCGGCGCGGTGGTGGTGTTCCGCGACATTACCGAGCGTAAAAGGGCCGCCGAGGAGGCGCGCCAGCACCAGATGGAGCTGGCCCATGTGGCACGCCTCAGCACCATGGGAGAGATGGCCTCCGGCATCGCCCATGAGCTCAACCAGCCCCTGTCGGCCATCGTCAACTACACCAACGGCTCCATCCGCATGCTCAAGTCGGGGCGAGAGGATGTCCGCGAAGAGCTCATCGACGTGATGGAGCGGGTCGCCGGTCAGGCGGCCCGGGCCGGCGAGATCATCCGCCAGCTGCGACGCTTCATTCGCAAGGAGGAGCCGGAGCGCAAATGGGTCGATATCAACCGGCTGATCGAGGGGCTGGTCAAGTTCCTGCAGCCGGAACTACGCAAGGCGGGCGTGACACTGCGTCTGCAGCTGCATCAGCCGCTACCCCAGCTCTGGGCCCACGATATCCAGCTTGAGCAGGTGTTGCTCAACCTCGCCCGCAACGCCATCGAGGCGATGCACGATGTGCCGATGCACCGGCGCCAGCTGCTCATCCGCAGCTCATTGCTGAAGCGGGAGGTGGAGGTGCTGGTTGAGGATGGCGGTCACGGCATCGACGAGACGATGCGTGAGGCGATCTTCAACCCCTTCGTCACCACCAAGCCGCAGGGGATGGGGTTGGGGCTCTCTATCAGCCGCGGTATTATCGAGGCGCACGGCGGCGCCCTGCTGCTGGATACCCCGGCGCGGGAAGGGACCCGGCTGCGTATCCTACTGCCCACGAGCGAAGGGGGAGGGAGATGACTGAAGCGCCCACGGTGTTTATCGTCGATGATGACGAGGCGGTGCGCGACTCGCTCTCCTGGCTCTGTACCGCCGACGGTCTGCACGCCGAGACCTTTGCCTCGGCCACGGCGTTTCTCGCCGGCTACACCGAAGAGCGCCCCGGTTGCCTGATCCTGGATATCCGTATGCCCGGTATGAGCGGACTGGCACTGCAGGCGGAGCTGGCCGAGCGAGGCTTTGGCCTGCCGCTGATCATCATCTCCGGCCATGCCGATGTGCCCATGGCGGTGCGCGCCCTGAAAGCGGGCGCCTTCGACTTCATCGAGAAGCCCTTCAGTGACGATGCGCTGCTGGACCGGGTACACGGCGCCATCGAGCAGAATCGCCGCGACCGCCACCACCGGGCCGAGCTTGAGACCTGGCGGGGCCGAATGCAGACCCTGACCCCGCGCGAGCGCGAGGTCTTCGAAATGGTGGCCGGCGGTGCCGCCAACAAGCAGATCAGCCACCGGCTCGGCGTCAGCCTCAAGACCGTTGAGGCCCACCGGGCACGGGTGATGGAGAAACTGCAGGCCGACTCCCTGTCCCATCTGGTACGGATCAGCGTGGCCCTGGGCGAATAGCGCCCTTTCCTCATTGCGGCAGCTGTGTCACTATCGACGAAAGCCTTACACCAATGGCCGGGCGAGCTGTCGCGCGGCAGGAGAGAGCCACGATGACAAAGCGCTACTACGTCTACCGCCTGTTCGACGACAAGGATGGCCAAGAGGTCTTTCAGGGCCGGATCGAGATCCCCGAGCAGACCGACAGCGCCACCATGAACAACGACGATGCCCGCTCCATGGTCGCCGATGCGGCCATCCGTCAGATGATCCGCTCATCCGCCCGCCCGGTCCACTCCCACATCCAGTTCTGCGAACTGACCGAGGATGATGAGCGCATCACCGGTGCCGGGGATGAGTTCGCCTTCGACTGGTCCCGCTGCGATACCCCCCAGGAGCTGGAGCTCAAGCTCGGCGAAGAGGATTGATGCCACCGGCGTGATGCGCTTCGCAGGGGCCTTGAGATTAT
>JBNJGC010000014.1:16999-24587 GCA_051747405.1 Pseudomonadota bacterium | reverse complement strand
CCTCTGGGACAGCTGCTGGCCGAGCCGGCCCTCGCCCACCTGCGGCGAAACCCCGCGCACCAGATCACCACTCGCAGCCGTGTCACCGGCCTGCACGTCGAAGGGGGAAAGCTAAGCGGCGTGATGCTGGGCGAACGCCGGCTGCCCACCGACACGCTGATCCTCGCCACCCCGCCGATCGAGAGCGCCCGCCTGCTGGCCCCCCACAGCGCCACCGCCGCACTGGCCTCAGAGCTGCAGCTGCTTGGCAGCCAACCCATCACCACCGTCTACCTCCACTACCCCGATCAACCACGGCCTGCGCAGACCATGCTCGGGCTCAGCGGCTACCTCTCCCAGTGGCTCTTCGACCGCCGCGTCTGCGGCCAAGCGGGCTGGTTCGCCGTGGTTATCAGCGCCGAGGGGGAGCACACCGGCTGGTCGCAAGAGCGACTTGGCGCACACGTCGAGCAGGAGCTGGCCCGCGCCCTGCCCGACTGGCCTCAACGCGCCGTACAGCGCATCGTCATACGGGAGAGGCGTGCCACCTTCGAGTGCCGCGTCGATATCGACACACTGCGCCCCGACAACGCCACCCCCATCCACGGCCTTTGGCTTGCCGGCGACTACACCGCCACCGGCTATCCGGCCACGCTCGAAGGAGCCGTGCGTAGTGGGGTAGAATGTGCCCGCCGCCTGCTCGACAGGCGAAAGAACCACTCATGATTCACAGCGAGACCCCCAGCATGCCCGTTTGTAAAAAAGAGTATCAGGCCCAACCCGACCTGCTAAAAGACCGCATCATCCTCGTCACTGGCGCCGGCGACGGCATCGGCGCAGCCGCGGCAGAAAGCTACGCCGCCCACGGCGCCACCGTGATCCTGCTCGGCCGCACCACCCGGAAGCTCGAAGCGGTCTACGACCGCATCGAACAGGCCGGCCACCCCCAGCCGGCCATCTACCCGATGAACCTGGAGGGCGCCTCACCGGAGGATCACCTCCAGCTGGCCGAGACCATCGAAAAGGAGTTCGGTCGCCTCGACGGCCTGCTGCACAACGCCTCCATGCTCGGCAGCCTCACCCCACTGGGGCAGTACGACCTGGCCATGTGGGGCAAGGTCATGCAGATCAACCTCAACGCCCCCTATCTGATGACCCGTGCCTGCCTCGGCGTACTCAACAAGTCAGAGGACGCCTCGGTGGTCTTCACCAGCTCCAGCGTCGGTCGCCAGGGCCGCGCCTACTGGGGCGCCTACGGCATCTCCAAGGCCGCCACCGAAAACATGATGCAGATCTGGGCCGATGAACTGGAGGCCAACACCCCCATTCGCGTCAACAGCATCAACCCCGGCGCCACCCGCACCACCATGCGCGCCCGCGCCTACCCCGGAGAAGATCCCAACACCTTGCCCTGGCCCGAGCAGATCATGCCCACCTACCTCTACCTCATCGGCCCCGACAGCCGCGGCACCACCGGCGAGCAGTTCAACGCCCAATAGACAGGTTCAAGGTTCAAGGTTTGAAGACCGCTCCTTGGCCTTGTTCCTTACCCTTCGCCAGCCAAAATACCGTCACATAAGCGGCAACCCACTGCCGCACATGCCGCCCACCACAGCCAATCTTTTGACATTCGAGCCGAAGCCAACCCGAAAACAGAGGCTATCCTATTGATTTTTATATGGAATAAATAACTGGCACAATTCTCGCTTCATTCCGGGTAACTGAACTCGAGGATGAGACATGGTTACCCAAGCGAATAACATCACTGACGCCAAGAACCTTCACCAGCGCCGTGTCGATCGCGCGACCGTACAGAGCCTGGCACGCATCGACACCCCGCCGGACACCCTGGCCCTCACCAGTGCCCTCCAGACCACCCTGGAGCTGGAGGAGATGCTGGCCATCTTCAAAGCGGAGCTGGCCCGCCATATCGACATCGACGGGCTGACCCTGCGCCACCACGACAGCGGCGTACTGGTCCAGCAGGGCCAAGCTGGACGCCACCGCGCCAGCTACGGCCTGACGCTGCACGAAGAGTCGCTGGGTGAGCTGACCCTCAGCCGTCAAAGCCCATTCTCAGAGAAAACCCTGGCCCTAACCGAGCACCTCCTCTGTCCGCTGCTCTACCCGCTGCGTAACGCCCTGCGCTACCAGACCGCACTGGCTGCCGCCTTCATCGACCCGCTCACCGGCGTCAACAACCGCGCCGCCCTCGAGCAGGCCCTGCCGCGCGAGATCGAGCTGGCCCACCGCCACGCCTTCGCCGTAAGCATGCTCGTGGTAGACTTGGACCACTTCAAACAGATCAACGACAGCTACGGCCACTCCGCCGGCGACTGCGTACTGCGGGAGACCGCACGACACATCAAAAACGCCCTGCGCACCACCGACCACGTATTCCGCTACGGCGGTGAAGAGTTTGTCATCCTCCTCCCCGCCACTGAAAGCAGCGGTGCGCAGATCGTCGCCGAACGCATCCGTGCCGCCATCGCCGCCGAGCCCTGCCACTGTGACGGCAGCGCCATCAACGTCACCGCCAGCATCGGCTACGCCGAGATCGAGCAGAGCGACAACCGCCACACCCTCTTCGACAAGGCCGACAAAGCCCTCTATCAGGCCAAAGACGGCGGTCGCAACCGGATCGCAGCCTACTGACTGGTTGCCGACCCGCGCAGAGGGGTTCGATCACAAAGCGCGCCACCCGACTGCCGCGGCCCTGATGTCGCGGCAGGGGCATCGCCCCTCCTTACCGACGCCGCCCCCTGTGGCGACAGCCTCAATACTCCACCCGATCCGCCAGCGCCTCCCAACGTGCAAACGGCACCTGCCCCTCCTGGCGCAACGCCTGTGCCATAGGCAGATGACGCTGCGCCGGCTCACGCCGCAGCTCATCGCGGATCGACACATCATCAAACCCCACCTGCGCCGCATCCTCGGCACTGGCGGCGAAATAGATCCCATCCAGGCGCGCCCAATAGGCCGCAGCCATACACATGGGACACGGCTCGCAGCTCACATAGAGCTCACATCCGCTCAGCTGAAAATCCCCCAGGCTGCGACAGGCATCCCGGATCGCCTGCACCTCCGCATGCGCCGTCGGATCATTATTGAGCGTCACACGGTTATTCCCGCGCCCGACGATCGCCCCGTCCCGAACAATAACCGCCCCGAACGGACCGCCTCCATTGGCAAGCGACTCATCGGCAAGACGGATCGCCTCACGCAAAAACTCTACATGCATACCTGAAGCTCCCATGCCATCTCCCGGAAGAGCGCTTATACCCCGACTTATTCATAAAAAAGCGCGCGCTAATTCTTCGCATTCGCTATGCATCCGACCAAATTCAATGCGGATAGAAGCACATACTTCGTATTCTCGTTGGTGCTAAAAAGCACGCCATGTTCTTGCAGCAGTGCAGTGACGTAAGCAAGCAACCACGGTTCGTTCCGGAAGCCATCATATTGATTTATGGACGCTTCCACTAAATCAGGCGCCATTCCTTCTGCGAACTTCACGCTGGCCACGAGTCGCTGAAGTTCACGCTCTTGATCCGCTTCCGCTATTGTCTTGATTCTCTGGCCAGACGCTTTAAGCGCAAGGTGCGCCACCATAAGAACCTCAAGCACTACCTCCACGTGCGCCGGAGCAACGGCCATTTTCGTCAGCACCAAGACTGATGCGAGCAGGTTCGGTTGCTCACGGAATATCTCGTCGCAAATTGCCTCTTGGCCTTTGTGATCCGTTTTCTGGAGCAGATGAATGGCAGAGGTCAAGCTTCTTTCGGTGATTCTAGTCATGGCGCGTGAATTCTTGGGCATAACAGGTGTGTTAGGACGCATGGGGGAATTTACCTATCTAGGCGAGGGTGTCAACCATTTAGTGGTTTATCCGTGCACCGTTTTGCGAGAGGAACCCAAAATGCTTTATGCTGACAGACAACCACCAACCAGCCCCCAGTTACCCCGATATGAATCAAGGTTTTCAACATCGTTCAGCATAACTTTGCTCCAGCTTGTATTCGTTCTGCACACCTTCTTCACAACATCTACTGGAATCACGAAATACTCAGGTGGAAGGACTTCCTTTTTTCCATCTTTTGACCCTCGGTTTAGCAATACAACCACGACAAAATCACACTCAAAGTTCTTTATAGGGAAACCACCTGCTTTTGTCGCCCAGCGACTTTTTACCTGTATTCTTGCAGAGGTATTATTTTCAGGGCTTGTGGCCACAAGATCATATCCGGGCATATTTGTATACGTCTTATATGCCGCAACCTTATGGAGCAAAAGTTGCCCAAGCACCAAGAACTCGGCCCCTTCCGATTCTAATCGTGTATCTTGCCTTGCCAACCATCTCTCCTTGAGCATTTAACATGTAATAGCCAACACACCAGACATCCGTAAAATATCAATATATAGATATCTATTGCTACATATGCCAACAGCGTCAGGCCGGTGTGATATCGACCAGAGTTCTGCGTCCGGCCAACCCCAAAACATATAGACTCCCAACCTACCCCGCCGCCCAGCCGGTTTCAAGCGCTCGCTCGATGTTAATAATCCATTAACCTTCCGGCTTTTCTGCTCATACAACCGCAGTGCAGCACCGTCTCAGCGGACAGCCTTTGCACTGAGGCGTTTTACGGCAGTGCTCCTTGGCGTGCTCGACGATGAGGGCGTGGAGTGTGTTGTAGAGGGGAACTTGCTTTTTGCTACGACCGAAGTGCGCTTCGACCAGGGCGCGGAGGGTTTCATAGCCTTCGTTGCCCTCGATGAGACCGAGTCGGTTGAAAAGGCGCCGGGTGTAGGTGTCGATAACGAAGACGGGGCGGTGGTAGGCATAGAGGGCGATATCGTCGGCGCTCTCCGGGCCGACGCCGTTGACGCTTAGAAAGGCGTGGCGCAGCGCTTCTGTTGGAAGCTGTTCAAGCTGCTCTGCCCTGCCCGGCTCGAGGTACCAGCGGCAGAGGTTTTGCAGCCGTTTGGCCTTGATGTTGAAGTATCCGGAGGGGCGTATCCACTCGGCCAGCTGTTCGTGCGGGGCGCGGGCGATCACCTCTGCACTTAGGGCGCGGTTGGCCTTGAGGTTGGTGATCGCCTTTTCCACGTTGGTCCAGGCGGTGTTTTGAGTGAGGATGGCGCCGACCATCACCTCGAAAGGGCTATCGGCCGGCCACCACTGCTGTGGGCCGTAGTGGTGCTGCAGACGCTTATAGATCCAGTCCAGCGTCGCGGTCATGGCTATTTGCGGCGCGGGTTGCGGGCCCGGCGGCTCTGGCTGGTGCCGTGGCGGGTCTTGCGCGCGCCCGGTTTTTTGTCGGCGAAGTGGGGGTTGCGCTTGGGCATCCGCTCCAGGCCGACGCTCTGGCGCAGCAGCGAGACCTTGTCTTCGGAGAGCTCCTCCCAGCGACCGGGACGTAGCCAGCGCGGCAGCTTGATCGGCCCGTAGCGTACACGGGTGAGGCGGCTGACGGTGACGCCCTGGGACTCCCAGAGGCGGCGTACCTCGCGATTTCGTCCCTCCTCCAACGTGACGTGGAACCAGTGGTTAGCCCCCTCGCCGCCGCCGTCGACGATGGAGGTGAAACGGGCGGTGCCGTCCTCGAGCTCCACCCCTTCGGTAAGGCGCTGAATCACCTCGGGGGCGACCTCACCCAGAACGCGCACAGCGTACTCCCGCTCGATGGTATAGGAGGGGTGCATCAGGCGGTTGGCCAGTTCACCGTCGGTGGTGAAGAGCAGCAGACCGGAGGTGTTGAGGTCGAGCCGTCCGACCACGATCCAGCGACCGTTGACGATGCGCGGCAGGTTCTCAAAGACGGTGGTGCGCCCCTCCTCGTCGTTACGGCTGGTCACCTCGCCGATAGGCTTGTGGTACATCAGCACGCGGCAGCGGTTGCTCTGCAGGCGGGTGCGGCTCACCACCTTGCCATCGATACGGATCACATCGCTCTCACCAACCCGCTCACCGAGCTGTACGATGGCGCCGTTGACGGAGATGCGCCCCGCGCTGATCCAGCCCTCGATCTCACGGCGGGAGCCGTAACCGGCACGGGCCAATACTTTTTGCAGTTTTTCGCTCATGGATGAAAACCTTTAACGCAAAGGTGCAAAGACGCGAAGGACGCAAAGAAGAAAATTGCATAATCGCTCAGCCACATCTATTACCTCGCTAACCATACAGCCTTATAACGCTGAAAGAATAAGTAATCCTTATCCCTTTGCGTTCTTTGCGTCTTTAGCGCCTTTGCGTTGAGACTTTTTAATACTCAACCGGCTCGAAGTCGGCGGTGATCCTGGCGACCTGTGTCTGTGGGTCGTCGGGGTTGACCGGCTCGGCACCCTGTTCGCCCGGCAGGCGCAGGTCGAGTTCGGCGTTGATCTTGTCGATGTCACGCAGCTCCGAGAGCGTGGGCAGGTCGTCCAGCCCCTTGAGGTTGAAGTAGTCGAGAAACTCGCGGGTGGTGGCGTACATGGCCGGTTTTCCGGGCACGTCGCGATGGCCGACGATACGCACCCAGCCACGCTCCTGGAGTGTGCGCATGATGTTGGTGCTGACGGCGACGCCGCGGATATCCTCAATCTCGGCGCGAGTGATGGGCTGGCGGTAGGCAACCAGCGCCAGGGTCTCGAGCAGGGCGCGGGAGTAGCGCGGCGGGCGCTCCTCCCACAGCCGTGAGACCCAGCGGGAGACATCCCGGCGGGCCTGATAGCGGAATCCGCTGGCCACTTCGGTCAGTTCGATGCCGCGCCCCTCGCTCTCCGCCTGGAGGGCGCGAAGCGCCTCCTGCACGACGCTCTTGCTGGGGCGCTCCTCCTCTTCAAACAGGCCCAGAAGCCGATCAACGCTCATGGCTTCACCGGCGGCGAAGAGGGCCGCTTCGATAATGTTTTTCAGCGCGTTTGTATCCAGATTCGACATAGTGCTTTGAACCTTTGGTCCCTACTCCTTGCTGCCCACGGCCTTGACGTGGATGGTGCCGAAGGGTTCGGTCTGGATCAGCTCGATCATCGACTGCTTGATCAGCTCCAGCACCGCCATCAGGCTGACCACGACACCCCGACGCCCCTCCTCCACGGTGAACAGTGTGGTGAATTCGATAAAATTGTCCGGTGAGATGCGCTCCAGGATCTGACTCATCCGCTCACGGATGGAGAGCGGTTCGCGTGATACCTGGTGGTGGGCGAACATCTCGGCCCGCTGCACCACATCGGTCATCGCCAGGAGGATATCGCGCAGCTCCACTTGAGGCTGGGGGCGCTCGCTCTTTTTATCCGGGGTGGCGATGCTGGCGGTGAAGGTGTCGCGCCCCTCGCGGGGCAGCTCGTCGATATCCTCGGCGGCCTGCTTATAGCGCTCATACTCCTGCAGGCGGCGGATGAGTTCTGCGCGGGGATCGGCCTCGTCGGCATCCTCCTCCACCGGACGCGGTAGCAGCATGCGCGACTTGATCTCGGCCAGCATGGCGGCCATCACCAGATACTCACCGGCCAGCTCAAGCTGCAACTCTTTCATGATCTCCACGTACTGCATGTACTGCCGGGTGATCTCGGCGATGGGGATGTTGAGCACGTCCAGATTCTGGCGCTTGATGAGGTAGAGCAG
>JBNJGC010000014.1:10797-16899 GCA_051747405.1 Pseudomonadota bacterium | reverse complement strand
GGTGCATAGGGCGGGCCGTGCCCGCCGCCATGTTGTCGGACAGGGCTCCGACCGACAAGCCGTATGCAGTGGGATTTAACTGTATGACAATCCCATCGCTGAGCGCACCTCCTTGAGCGTCGCCTTGGCTTCGTCGCGGGCCTGCTCGCTCCCCTCGGTGATGACGCTGCGCACCAGCTGCGGCTGTTCGATAAACTCCTGCGCCCGCGCCTGGATGGGGGCCAGCTCCGCCTTGACCGCCTCGATCACCGGCCCCTTGCAGTCGATACAGCCGATGGAGGCGCTGCGACAGCCCTCCTGCACCCAGTCCTTGGTATCGTCGTTGCTGTAGACCTCGTGCAGCTGCCAGACCGGGCAGTTCTGCGGATCACCCGGGTCGGTGCGACGCACACGGGCCGGGTCCGTGGGCATGGTGCGCAGCTTCTTCTCCACCTCGTCGGGATCTTCACGCAGAGAGATGGTATTGCCGTAGGACTTGGACATCTTCTGCCCGTCCAGCCCCGGCATTTTGGCCGCCGGGGTGAGCAGCGCCTGGGGCTCGGGCAGGATGATCTTGCCGCTGCCCTCGAGAAAGCCGAACAGCCGCTCGCGGTCGGCCAGGGTAATGTTCTGCTGGCTCTCGAGCAGCGCGCGCGCGGTCTCCAGCGCCTCGTGATCGCCCTGCTCCTGGTAGGATTTGCGCAGGCTATTGTAAAGCTTGGCGTTCTTTTTACCCATCTTCTTCACCGCCGCTTCGGCCTTCTCCTCGAAGCCGGGCTCACGACCGTAGAGGTGGTTGAAGCGGCGCGCCACCTCGCGGGTGAGCTCCACATGGACCACCTGATCCTCACCCACCGGCACCTGGGTGGCGCGGTAGATGAGGATATCGGCGCTCTGCAGCAGCGGGTAGCCGAGGAAGCCGTAGGTGGCCAGGTCCTTCTCCTTGAGCTTCTCCTGCTGGTCCTTGTAGGTGGGCACCCGCTCGAGCCAGCCCAGTGGGGTGATCATGGAGAGCAGCAGGTGCAGC
Organism: Pseudomonadota bacterium; assembly: GCA_051747405.1. Taxonomy (GTDB): domain Bacteria; phylum Pseudomonadota; class Gammaproteobacteria; order Thiohalomonadales; family Thiohalomonadaceae; genus JAPHTQ01. Next base: position 15,893 of record JBNJGC010000014.1, on the reverse strand, counting down.
TCGGCGTGCTCCGGCACCTGCGACTGTATAAACAGCCGGGCCGAGCCGGGGTTGATACCGGCGGCGAGCCAGTCGATCACCATCTCCCAGACACTGTCGGCAATGATGCCGGTGTTCTCGTACTCGGTGGTCAGGGCGTGCCAGTCGGCGACAAAAAAGAAGCAGTCATACTCGTGCTGGAGTTTGAGCCAGTTCTTCAGCACACCGTGATAGTGTCCCAGGTGTAGCTTGCCGGTGGGGCGCATGCCGGAGAGCACGCGCTGATTCTGTGCTGCCAAGTTCAAGATCTCTCCCTAATATTTCTCAAGCATTCAACAAGGTATAGAGCAAGTACTGCAGGGTCTCCTCCTTCAGCCCGGCGACGCCGGCCAACAGAAGGAGCATGCCAATCACCAGCGGCCAGAGTATCTTCCCCAACAAGCCGGTGATCAACAACACCAGCAGGATGGGAAAACCGTAGGGCTCAAGCTGGCCGTAGCGGTATGCCAGCTTCGGTGGCAACAGTGCGTTGGCCACACGGCTGCCATCCAGCGGCGGCAAGGGTAGCAGGTTCAGTAACATCAGGATGGTATTGACGAACATACCCGCCACCCCGGCATAGATCAGAAACAGAGCCAGGGCGTCGCTGAGGTCGCTCAGGGCCATCCCCAGGCGCACCGTCAGTGCCCAAAACAGCGCCATCAGCAGGTTGGAGAACGGCCCCGCCGCCGCCACCCAGGCCATATCCTGGCGCGGGCGGTGGAAATTCTCGCTGGTGATCGGCACCGGTTTGGCCCAACCGAAGAAAAAACCGCCCAGCATCAGCAGCACCCCCGGCACCAGCACGGTCCCGATCGGATCGATGTGGCGGATCGGATTGAGGGTCAGCCGCCCGAGCATCTTCGCCGTAGGGTCGCCAAAGCGCAGCGCCATCCAGCCGTGGGCGGTCTCGTGGACAGTGATGGCGAACAGCACGGGCAGCACCCACACCGCCACGCGCTGTAGCATATTCAGCTCTTCCATCGTCGGATTATACCCGCAATCCGCGGTCCCCTTATACCTCGAATGGTGCCGGGTCGCCCAGGCCGTGGCGCACCACCTGTGGCAACTCGTCGGTGAGGTCCACCACAGTGGTCGGCTCGAAGCTGCCGTAACCACCGTCGATGATGAGATCCACCGCATGCTCCAGGCTCTGGCGGATCTCGTAGGGGTCGCACTCCGGGTTGCTCTCACCGGGGAGGATCAGCGTGGTGCTCATCAGGGGTTCGCCCAGGGCATCGAGCAGATCGTGCACGATGTTGTTCTCCGGCACACGGATACCGATGGTCTTGCGTTTGCTCTGGATACGGCGCGGAACCTCCCGGGTGGCGTCGAGGATGAAGGTATAGGGGCCAGGGGTGACCGCCTTGAGCAGCCGGAAGACGGTATTGTCCACCTTGGCGTAGGCGCTGATATCGGCAATATCGCGACAGACCAGGGTGAAGTTATGCTTATCATCGAGGCGGCGAATAGCGCGAATACGGTCCAACGCCTGCTTATCCTCGATATGACAGCCGAGGGCGTAGCCCGAGTCGGTGGGATAGACGATCACCGCCCCCTCGCGCACCAGCTGTACCGCCTGATCGATGAGGCGCTTTTGCGGGTTTTCCGGGTGGATCTGAAAGAACTGACTCATAACTACCTGTGTTCTCTACTTAAATCGATAATGCACTGTGAGCCGGGCTTTAGCCCGACAAGAAAAAACGAAGGCCGATTGTCAAATGCCAGTCAGTTAAGGAAATTGTCATTGCGAGGACGCCTACATGGATGTAGGTGTTAGAGCGAAGCAGACTGAGATTGCTTCGCTACGCTCGCAATGACACCTTCTTTCAGATGGTCTCGCGCTTAACTGACCAGTATTGGGCCGATTGTCGGACTAAAGTCCGCCCTACACAAGGGCTGATTAGGATTGTTTACATGGCGGTCGTTACTGTGGCGGCCCCTCCTGCCAGGTGGACCAGATAGGTGTGCTGCCATCGGGCAGCGGCTCCAGCCGCCCCAGCTCCACCCACGGGTTCTCCGGGCCGTGGAAGTCGGAACCGGCGGAGGCCTTGAGATGGAACATCTTCGCCAGATGCGCCATGCTGAAGTTATCGCCGCGGCTGTGGCTGCCGGAGACCACCTCCAGCGCCTCGCCGCCCAACTCGGCAAACTCGCCGAAGAGCCTGCGCCGCTTGCTGGCACTCATATTATAGCGCGCCGGGTGGGCGATCACCGCCTGGCCGCCGGCGCCGTGGATCCACGCCAGCGCCTCTTCCAGCCCTGCCCACTCCCCCGAGACGTGGCCCGGTTTACCGGGCTTGAGGAAGTGCTTGAACACATCGCGCACGCTGGCGGCATGGCGTTCGGCGGCAAGAAACTGGGCAAAGTGGGTGCGGCTGATGATACGCCCTTGAGCGCGCGCCCGGGACGCCTCGTAGGCGCCGTGGATACCGTGTTTGGCCAGCCGTCGTCCCATCTCTTCGGCACGCCAGTTGCGAAACTCCCGCAGCCGCGCCAACCCCTGCTGCAGCGGGGAACTCGCCGGGTCGATATGGAGTCCCACAATATGCACCGTCTGGCGATCCCAGGTGACCGAGATCTCCACCCCCGGCACCAACGAGATGCCCGCCTGCCGGGCCGCCTTCTGCGCCTCGGCGATGCCCCCGGTCTCATCGTGATCGGTCAGCGCCAGCACATCCACCCCGGCGGTGGCGGCGCGCGCCACCAGATCGCCGGGGCTAAGGGTGCCGTCGGAAGCGAGTGAGTGGCTATGTAGGTCGTAGTGTCTGGGCATAGGGGCGCATTGTAGCCGATTAGCCGTGCCCATGCTTGGGTGGATATGTTAGATTGTGCACATTCTCCAGGGCGCCCGGCGCGCCAGCCGATTGTGATGGAACCCGATAAAAACCGATGAAATTCCTCTTCGACCTACTCCCCGTGATCCTCTTTTTCATCGCCTACAAGCTCTACGGGATCTACCCGGCGATTGTGGTGATCATGCTCGCCACCGGGGTGCAGGTAGGGCTGAGCTGGCTCAAACACCGTAAGGTGGAGAAGATGCACCTGATCACCCTGGTGCTTGTGGTGGTGCTCGGTGGCGCCACCCTGCTGCTACAAGACAAGGCCTTCTTTATGTGGAAGCCGACGGCGGTCAACTGGCTTTTCGCGCTGGCCTTTCTCGGCAGCCACTTCATCGGCAGCGGCAAGACACTGGTTGAGCGGATGATGTCCCACGCCATCGAGGCGCCAGCGGTGGTCTGGACCCGCCTCAACCTGGCTTGGGTGGCTTTTTTCGTACTGATGGGGCTGGCCAACCTCTATGTGGCCAACCTCTTTTTCGAGGCCAACACCCTGCTCACCGCCGCCGCAGGCGCCGAGGTGGATCTACAGACCTGTAGCGCACAGATGAGCGGCGTGATGCTACAACTGTGCCAACAGGCACAGAGCAGTGAGGCGATGTGGGTTAACTTCAAGCTCTACGGCATGATGGGACTGACCTTCATCTTCGTCATCGCCCAGGCCTTCTATCTGGCCCGCCACATGCCGCAAGAGCCCGAAACCGAATAAGCGGAGTTGAAAATGTTCTACGCCATCATCAGTGAAGATGTGGAAAACAGTCTGGAGAAGCGCCAGGCGGCGCGCCCGGCCCACCTTGAGCGGCTCAAACAGCTCAAGCACGAAGGGCGGCTGCTGCTGGCCGGCCCCCACCCCGCCATCGACAGCAACGAACCGGGCGCGGCGGGCTTCAGCGGCAGCCTGGTGGTGGCCGAGTTTCCCTCCCTGGAGGCGGCAACCAGCTGGGCCGACGCCGATCCCTACATCGAGGCCGGCGTCTATGCGCGGGTCACGGTCAAACCCTTCAAAAAGGTACTGCCATGAGCGACAGAGTAGCGATGATTCGCAGCCGCCTGGAGGAGGCCTTCGCTCCGAGCGAGTTGGAGATCATCGACGACAGTCACAAACACGCCGGCCACGCCGGTGCTCGCGGCGGTGGGCACTTTACCGTGCACATCGTCAGCGACACCTTCGCCGGCAAATCCACCCTGCAACGACACCGCATGGTCTTCGACGCCATGGGCGAACTGATGAACACCGAGATCCACGCCCTGAGCATCAAGGCCGAAACAACCGATTCGAGCAACCAGTAAGGAAACCGATATGAGTGCAATGCGACAGTTTATTCTTCCCCTCGCCGCGGCAACCACGCTCACCTTCTCCGGCCTCAGCCTGGCCGACGGAGACAAGGTACTGGCCACCGTCAACGGCAAACCGATCACCCAGCAGGACTATCAGTCCTACCTGGAGAACAACAGCAAAGGCGAGAGCGCCGGCTCCATGAACCGCGAACGGGTCATGGACGAGATCATCTCCCGCGAGCTGGTGCTGCAGGATGCGCTGAACAAGGGCGTCGACAAGCAAGAGGCGGTACGCCGCCAGATCGAAACCCTGCGCACCAATGTGATCCTGGGCGCAGCGCTCGAAGAGGCGGTCGCTGACAACCCGATCAGCGACGCCGAACTCAAAGAGATCTACGACCAGCAGCTGAGCAACTTCGACGTGCAGGAGTACAAGGCCCGCCACATCCTGCTTGAGCAGAAGGGCGACGCCGAAAAGGTGATCACCGAGCTGGATATGGGTGCCGACTTTGCCGAGCTGGCCAAAAAGCGCTCCACCGGCCCCAGCGGCGAACAAGGCGGCGACCTGGGCTGGTTCAGCCCGCAGCAGATGGTGCCCGAATTCAGCCAGCAGGTGGTGAAAATGGACAAGGGCAGCTACACCAAATCACCGGTAAAGACCAAATTCGGCTGGCACGTGATCAAGCTGGAAGACACCCGTAGCGCCGAGCCGCCGAGCTTCGATTCGGTCAAGCCCAAGCTCAAGCAGATGGTCGAACAGCAGCGCATCGCCGGCTACATCCAACAGCTGCGCCAGGACGCCGAGATCGACGTCAAAAAGTAACGGAAGCGTTAGCCACAGAGGGCACGGAGGACACGGAGCGGGAGTCTTCGCGCGCGCTGTCCACGCAGGCCCTTGTGGCAACCCCACCGACAACGTCATGCCGGACTTGATCCGGCATCCATCCTTGCCTCTTTCAT
>JBNJGC010000014.1:7841-10697 GCA_051747405.1 Pseudomonadota bacterium | reverse complement strand
CGGGAGTCTTCGCGCGCGCTGTCCACGCAGGCCCTTGTGGCAACCCCACCGACAACGTCATGCCGGACTTGATCCGGCATCCATCCTTGCCTCTTTCATGTCGTTGAGGGGCGCCCTCCAGCGCTTCACGCCCCCCTCACGGAGTAGGGCTCTTAAGCTGACAACGCGACAGCCGAGCCAGCCACCTCAAGCGGTGGACTCCAGTCCTGTTCGAGTAGTTGGGACAGGGATTCCGGATCAGGCCCGGAATGACAATCCTGTGACCTCTTTGGCAAAACATCCCTACACACCAAACTCTTCAAAGAGTGCCTGCAGGCGTGCCTCGTCCCACACCTCGACACCCAACGATTCGGCCTTGGTCAATTTCGAACCGGCCGCCTCACCGGCCACTACCACACTGGTCTTTTTCGATACGCTGCCGCTGACCTTGGCGCCGAGCGCCTGCAGGCGCGTCTTGGCCTCGTCACGGCTGAAAGCGGAGAGGCTGCCGGTAAGGACAAAGGTCTGCCCCTCCAGCGGCTGCTCCTCGGCCTGTAGCACCTCCACGTCGGACCAGTGGACGCCGGCGGCGATCAGTTTGTCGATCACCTCGCGGTTATGCGCCTGGCGGAAGAAGGTGTAGATGTGGTGGGCGACGATGGGGCCGACATCCTCCACCTCGATTAGCTGCGCCTCCTCGGCCTGCTCCACCTTCTCCAGTGAACCGAAGTGGTTGGCCAGCGTGCGGGCGGTGCTCTCCCCCACCTCGCGGATACCGAGGGCGTAGAGAAAACGCTCCAGCGTCGTCGCCTTGCTCTTCTCCAGCGCCTCGACCAGGTTGGCGGCGGACTTTTCGCCCATCCGTTCCAGCCCGGCAAGCTGCTCCTTGGTGAGACTGAAGAGGTCGGCCACGTCCTTGATCAATTCGGCATCGACCAGCTGCTCCACCAGCTTATCGCCGAGGCCGTCGATATCCATCGCCTTGCGAGAGGCAAAGTGTTTGATGGCGTTCTTGCGTTGGGCCGAGCAGAAGAGGCCGCCGCTGCAGCGCGGCACCGCCTCGCCCTCCTCCTGCACCACCTCCGAACCGCAGACCGGGCAGTGGCTAGGGGTCTCGATGGCCCGGGTGTTGTCGGGACGCTTCGAGGCGACCACCCCCACCACTTCGGGGATCACATCGCCGGCGCGGCGGACGATCACCGTATCGCCGATGCGTACATCCTTGCGCACGATCTCGTCCGGGTTGTGCAGGGTGGCGTTGCTCACCATCACCCCGCCGACATGCACCGGCTCCAGCCGCGCCACCGGGGTCAGGGCGCCGGTGCGCCCCACCTGCCACTCCACATCGTTGAGGGTGGTCATCTCCTCCTGGGCGGGGAATTTGTGTGCGGTGGCCCAGCGCGGGGCGCGGGAGACGAAACCCAGCTCCTGCTGTTGGGCCAGGCTGTCGACCTTGTAGACCACGCCATCGATCTCATAGGGCAGGCTGTCGCGGCGTGCGCCGATATCGTTGTAGTAGTCGAGGCAGCCCTGCGCACCCTCGACCACCTTGATCTCGGGGCAGATGCGCAGTCCCCAGGTTTTCAGCCGCTTTAGGATCTCGCTATGGTGGCCGGGCAATTCGGTCCCTTCCACCACGCCGACACCGTAGCAGTAGAGGGTCAAGGGGCGCTCGGCGGTCACCCGTGAGTCGAGCTGGCGCAGCGAGCCGGCGGCGGCGTTTCGCGGATTGGCGAAGGGCTTTTCGCCCCGTTCGCGCTGGCGCTGGTTGAGCTGCTCGAATCCGGCCTTTTCGATATAGACCTCGCCGCGCACCTCCAATACCTGCGGATAGTCGCTGCCGTATAGCTTGAGCGGCACCGACTCGATGGTGCGCACGTTCTGCGTCACATCCTCGCCGGTGGTGCCGTCGCCACGGGTGGCGGCGCGAACCAAAAGGCCATCCTCGTAGCGGATACTGATCGCCAGGCCGTCGAGTTTGGGCTCGGCACAGTAGTCGACCTTGTCGATACCGAGACCGTCGCGCACCCGCCGGTCGAAGTCGAGCAGCTCCTCCTCGGAGAAGACGTTACCCAGCGAGAGCATGGGGATGGCATGCCTGACCTCATCAAACCCCTTGAGCGGCTGTGCCCCGACCCGCTGGGTGGGCGATGCGGGGGTGACAAGATCGGGATACGCCTGCTCCAGCTGCTGCAGCTGGCGGAACAGGCGGTCGTACTCGGCGTCCGGGATCTCGGGATCGTCCAGGGCGTAGTAACGGTAGTTGTGGTAGGCGATCTCATCGCGCAGCTGCGCCGCGCGTTTGGCCACATCGTCAGGCGTCGTCGTGCTCATAATCTCAAATGGTAGGTCGCAATAGGGCGGGCCGTGCCCGCCGCACTGGAAAAGTATTTTCACCGCAAAGGCGCGAAGGCGCAAAGGCAAAAAGACGGCGTTTGTAGGGTTGCCCCCGCCTGGTATCGATCACCTGACGCTAAAGCATTACCAAGCGAAGACGTTTCCTACTGGGCGCTTTTGGCCATATGCTCGCGCCCATTCCAAGCACCGGGTTTCGAATAGGCCAGCCCTATCAACTCAACCGCGCAGAGCTTCGCGCCTCTGCGCCTTTGCGGTTAATTTTTTTTGGCTGCGAGTCATTAGCTTTCGTGAAAACTGCCGCGCGCTTTTCCAGCGCCGTCACAGCCTCCTCGTCCAGCGGCTGGCGCTGACCGTCGCACAGCTCGGCGCCCAGCTGCTCGGCCAGTTGCTGCGCCTTCTCCAGCATCAGCTGCAATGCCTCTGTGCCGGGGATTACGGCGGGAAGCTGCATGAAAAGGGCCACGCCCGGCGTCTCCAGCTGTGCCATCTCGCTGAGGATGAAGCGCCCCGGCTCAAGCA
>JBNJGC010000014.1:0-7741 GCA_051747405.1 Pseudomonadota bacterium | reverse complement strand
CTGTGCCGGGGATTACGGCGGGAAGCTGCATGAAAAGGGCCACGCCCGGCGTCTCCAGCTGTGCCATCTCGCTGAGGATGAAGCGCCCCGGCTCAAGCACGTTGGCGACGCTGAACAGCGGCGTATCGCGCCCCTCTACATGGTAGTGGAAGATATCCATATCGCCGTGGCGCAGGCCGCACTCCTGCAGCGCTTTGAGCAGCAGCGGGCCGCGCAGTTTCTTGTTCTTTGGCGCCAGCAGGGTCAGCACGATCACATCCTCCGCCGGAGCGGGCTCGGCGGTGTCGCCGGGGGACGGTTCGCGCGTGGCAGCGGGCGAATCGCTATCCTCATCGCCCAACCCCTTGAGCTCATCCAACTGATACTCGTCGAGGGTATCGTCGCGCCGGGCGGTAAAGGCCTGGCCGACCCACTCGTCGGGGTTGACTGCCTCCTCCTCGGTGCGCAGGTGATCCAGCTCGGAGATGGCCGCCTCGTTGACCTGGTCGATCTCGTGCCAATCGCGCGGCGGACGTGCGGCACGGCGACGCCGCATGCGATCGGCCAGATAGATGCCGACCACCAGCAGTACGCCCAGGGCGATAAGTATGATTCGCAGTTCGTCCACCTTCGGCTCTCCGTCAGATCGCGGCCAATTCAACCGCTTCGTCCACATCCACTGCCACGATCCGCGAGACACCCGGCTCGTGCATGGTCACACCGGTAAGGGTAGTCGCCAACTCCATGGTCGCCTTGTTGTGGGTGATGAAGATGAACTGCACCTGCTCCGACATCTCTTTGACCAGCTTGCAGAAGCGGCCGACGTTGGCCTCGTCCAGCGGGGCGTCCACCTCGTCGAGCATGCAGAACGGCGAGGGGTTGAGCTCGAAGATGGAGAAGACCAGCGCCACCGCGGTGAGCGCCTTCTCTCCGCCCGAGAGCAGGTGGATGGTGCTGTTACGCTTGCCCGGTGGGCGGGCCATGACGGTGACGCCGGTGTCGAGCAGGTCGTCGCCGGTCAGCTCCAGGTAGGCGTGGCCGCCGCCGAATAGCCGCGGGAACTTCTCCTGCAGCCCCTTGTTGACCCGGTCGAAGGTCTCTTTGAAGCGGGTGCGGGTCTCGCGGTCGATCTTGCGGATGGCGTTCTCCAGCGTCTCCAGCGATTCGAGCAGGTCGTCGTTCTGCGCATCGAGGTACCTCTTGCGCTCGGACTGCTGCTCATACTCGTCGATGGCGGCCAGGTTGATGGGACCGAGGCGCTGAATGCGCTGGGTGACGGTTTCAAGCTGGCTCTCCCACTGGGAGAGATCGGCCTGCTCGGGCAGCTCCTGGAGCAGTTTGTCGATCTCGAAACCGGCCTCCACGACCCGCTCCTGCAGTGTCTGGCGGCGCACCTTGAGCTCCTGCCAGGCCATCCGCTGCTGCTCCAGACCGTTGCGGATAGTCTGCGCCTCCTGTTCGGCCTTGTGGCGTTCGTTCTCCAGCTCGCGCATGGCGTGTTCGATATCGCCCACCTGGCGGCGTGCCTCGTTGAGCCGCTGCTCCACCTCCATGCGCTTCTCCAGCAGCTCCTCCATCTCTGCGACCTTGAGCTGAATCGGCTCGTCGCCCTCGGCCAGGGCGAGCCGAAGCTCTTCACGCCGCTCCGCCAGCTGGGCCAGCTGCTGGTTCATCCGCTCCAGCCCCTGCTTGGTGCTGTCCAGTTCGGTGCGCACGGTCTGCAGCTTGACGGTCAGCTCCTGCGCGGCATCACGGTCTTGGCGCGCCTGCAGGCGGGCCTGTTCCAGGGTGTCGCGTAGCACCTCGCGCCGGGCGCTCAGCTCCTCGCGCTGCTGTGCCAGCTCCTCCATCTGCTCCAGGGCGGTATGCAGGGTCGCGCGGGCGCTCTCCATCTGCTGCTCCGCCTCAAGCTGCTGCTGGCGGATCTCCTCGGCCTCGGCGGCGAGGCGCTCGCGACGGTTGGCGATCTGCTCCTGGCGCGCCTGCTTGGCACTGAGCTGGGATTTCTGCTCGGTGTGACGGCGGTTGGCCTCGTTGAGGTCCGCCTGGATGGCCTCACGCTCCTCCTCCAGCTCCTTCTGGCGCTGACGGCCCTGCTCCATCTGTCCCTGTAGCTGCTCGACCTGCTGTTCGAGGCTGGCGATGGTCTCGGCCAGCTCTTTGAGCTCCTGCTCGCGGTGGAGCACACCGGCGCGTTCATCGGCATCGCGGGCGACGCGCAACCAGCCGCTGCCGAGCCAAACCCCGTCGCGGGTGATCACCGACTCGTGGGCGGCCAACTGGCTGCGCATCGCCAACGCCGCCTGCAGGTCTTCGGCCAGATAGACACCGGCCAGGAGCGAATCCAGGGGCCACTCGGCATGTACCTTAGCGAGCAGGCTCTCCCCCGTGCCGCTGGCGGCGGCGCGGTTGGCGGTGTCGAACAGGGTCAGGCTGCCGTGTTCGAGGCTGCCCAGGGCACCGAGCACCGGATCCATGCCGTCGATGCAGACCGCCTCCAGGTTATCCCCCAGCACGGTCTCGACGGCCCGCTCCCAGCCCTCGGCCACCTCGATACCCTGAGCTAGGCGGGGCGCCTCGGCCATCCCCTGCCTCTCCAGCCACTCGCTGACCGCCCCCTGACGTTTACCCAGCGCGGCCTGCTGCAGGGCCTCAAGCGATGCGTGTCGACCGCGGGCGCTCTGTAGTTGGGTGCGCAGCTCGTCCAGCTGCTGGCTGTCGTTGTGGTTCTGTTCACGCTGCTGGCTGATCTGGTCCAGGCAACCGCTCAGGCGCTCCTCGTAACCGGCGCTGCGCAACTCGCCTTCGGCCAGCTGCTCGCGCAGGATCTCCAGCTCCTCCTCGAGGTTACCGCCGGAGAGGTTGGACTGCTCCTCGTCGATGCGCTGCAGGCGGCTGCCCAGCTGATCGATCTGGCGCTCCAGGTGTTGAATGCGCGCCTTCTCCACCTGGGCGGTCTGGGAGGGTGCGTTGGCCTCCTGGTTGAACTGCTCCCAGGTGGCCTGCCACTCTTGCATCGACTGTTCCGCCTCGGCCAGGGCGGCGGCGGAGATCTCCTCGGCCTCCTTGGCCCGCCGCTGTTGCGGCTCCAACTCCACCAGGGCGGTTTGCAGTTCGTCGATACGGCGGGTGTCGGTGTCCTGGTGGCTCTGGGCCTCGTTCCAGCTGCGCTCGAGCTGCTCCAGGTCCTGTTTCTGCTGGGAGAACTTCTCCCGCTCGTGCTGGATGGTCTGCTCCATCCGGGCGATATCGGCGCCGATGCCGTAGTACTCACTCTGGATGGTATTGAAGTGCTCGCTGGCCTCGACGTGGGCCTCGCGGCGACTCTCGATGTTCGCCTCGGCGTTGCGCTGGCGGGCTATCTGCGCCTCGTAGGCGGTGTCCTGCTCATGGATCAGCTGCTCGCGCTTGTGCGTCTCACTGTTGAGCTCACGCCAGCGCAGCGCCTGGAGCTGCCCCTTTAGACTGCGCTCCTCCTGCTTGAGCTCTTTGTAGCGCTCGGCGGTGGTGGCCTGGCGCTGCAGGTGGGAGAGCTGCTTCTCCAGCTCGTCGCGCAGGTCGTTGAGGCGATCCAGGTTGTCGCGGGTGTGGCGGATGCGGTTTTCGGTCTCGCGGCGGCGCTCTTTGTACTTGGAGATCCCGGCGGCCTCCTCGAGGAAGACCCGCAGCTCCTCGGGCTTGGCCTCGATGATGCGCGAGATGGTGCCCTGCTCGATGATGGCGTAGGAGCGCGGCCCCAGGCCGGTGCCGAGAAAGATGTCGGTGATGTCGCGGCGGCGGCAGCGGGTGCCGTTGAGGTGGTAGATGGACTGCCCCTCGCGGGTGACGGTGCGCTTGATGGAGATCTCATTGTAGTTGGCGTACTGCCCGCCCAGGGTGCCGTCGGTGTTGTCGAAGGTGAGTTCGATGGAGGCCTGCCCCACCGGCTTGCGCGAGTTGGAGCCGTTGAAGATGACGTCGGTCATGGAGTCGCCGCGCAGGTGCTTGGCGGAGCTCTCCCCCATCACCCAGCGCACCGCATCGATCGTGTTGGACTTGCCGCAGCCGTTGGGGCCGACGATACCGGTCAGGTTGGTGGGCAGGGGCAGCGTGGTCGGGTCGACGAAAGACTTGAAACCGGCGAGTTTGATCTTGCTCAGACGCATCGTGTTTGTATTTTCACTTCTTCAAGTTTAACGGGGTATGGAGAGACAGGAGGGCAAAACCATAAATCAATCATGGTTTTTAACCCGCTCCGGGAGCCTCCCTGTTTATCCCGGAGCGCTTCGACTCGCGCCGCTTTTCCGCTACAATTCCGGGCCGACAAAACTACCATGAAAGACCATATTATGCCTAGCCAACCGAGTAAGGATCTGGAAACCTTCGACAACCCGATGCCGGAGCGGGACTACACCATCCACATCGACATCCCGGAGTTTACCTGCCTCTGCCCCAAGACCGGTCAGCCGGACTTCGCCACCATCGCCATCGACTATGTGCCGGATCAGAAGTGCATCGAGCTCAAGGCGCTGAAGATGTACATGTGGTCCTACCGCGATGAGGGGGCCTTCCACGAAAAGGTGACCAACACCATGCTGGACGACTTCGTCGCCGCCTGTAACCCCCGTTTCATGCGCGTTACCGGCAAGTTCAACGTCCGCGGCGGCATCTACACCACCGTGGTGGCCGAACACCGCGCCGCCGACTGGACCCCGCCACAGCCGGTGAGCCTGCCATGATGAAGCGCATGGGTCGCCTGATTCTCCTCATCACCCTGGGGTTGCTGCTCCAGGCCTGCGAGATCAACAGCAGCGACGAGCCTGAGCACGAATCCGCCGCCGGCATCTGGGATGGCACCCTAAGCTGGGATGACGGTAGCCCCAGAGCCGATGTGATGGCCTTGAGCTATGCGGGCAGGCTCATCGTCGTCAGCCCCGAGCAGGGGATCCTCTTCGACGGTGGCTACTGGGTCGATGAGGAGTATATCGCCGCCAGCACCGATGAATACTGGCTTGAGGGTACCGCGGGAGACTATCAGGGCATCGTCGAGATGAGCGGCGCGGTGGAGACCCAACATAGCCTCCACCTCAACCTCACCACCGGCGACGGCGCCGGCGGACGCCTCGCGCTGGGCTTTGTCGAGCAGTTCAACCGCGACAGCTCGCTGGCATACCTGGACGGATACTGGTCCTATCGTGGCGAGAGCGCCTCGGACGACCTCACCCTCAATGTGGATGGCGACGGAGAGCTCCTCGGCCAGGACGGCTACGGCTGCATCTTTGCCGGCGACCTCTCCCGCCCAGAGCGCCAGGACAACATCTACCGCGCGAACGTATGGGTGGACAACTGCGGGGCGTATGACGGCCACTACGACGGTCTGGCGACACTGCTCGATGGTGAGCAGAGCGATGTACTGCTAATCGCCTTCAGCAACCGCGACCACGCCTTCTTTTACGACTTCGGCAGCAGCGAGTAAGCAAAGGGCACGAAGGTTACTGAGAAGCATATAGCTCGTAGGCCAGGCTGCCCGTCCGGGGGCACATGCGGCGATGCCATAGCGATGCCTGGCGAAGGTAACGGCTTTACTCTGCACGGCTGCCTGGCGCCTCTTCCTGCACGGAGTTACCACGCTGTAGTCATTGACCGAACCTGATGCGCTTCGCAGGCTCAGCGCATCCTATGGCTATCGCTCTTCAGGCCTATAGGGCGGCCCGTGGCCGCCGCAACAATGACCGTGGAATAGAACGCTACGGCAGGGAGGGGCGAGTAGTTACCATGAGCGTTAACTTTAAAGAGAAGCTGCTTGTCGACACCAGGCTTTGTACCACCGACCAGTCGTCTACCAGCTCACCCACTCCCCCAGCGCTTCGCGCATCTGTGTCAGGCTCGGGTACTGCACCGCCCAGGGGTCGTCAAAGCCACCGTGGCAGGTGAGGTAGAGCACCTCCGGTTGATGCGCTGAGTCGAGGCGGTAGCGGACGAAGCGGTTGAGCTGCGGCATCGAGTCGGCCGTGGCGACAAGGGTGGCGGCGGCGACCAGGCGCGGCGCACCGCCCTCGACGATCTCCACCTCATCCTCCAACCGCTCGGTAATGGTGAAGCTATCCGGCTCGATACGCAGACTCCCGTCGCTGACGCTTCGCACCTCGAAATTACAGTGAGGCTGATAGCGCTTGAGGCGCGTCTTTTCACGCACCTTGCCAAACTGGAGAAAGACCCGCGCATGGCCGGCGGGAACACTCAGCGCCTCCTCCAGCACTACGGTGGTGCCGATCTCAAGCCGGGAGCGGGAAGAGTCTTCATCCCGTACCGGAGTCTGCTGACAGGCGACGAGCAGCAGCAGGACGGGGAGAAGCGCGACGATCTTAGGCATCATGAGGCCTCCAAGACGGGGTTTGCCCAAGTATAGCGCCCCACACCCCAAACCTATAGGATGCGCTGAGCGCAGCGAAGCGCATCGCTGTACCATGACTTCATACGCCCGCTGCGAAGGGCGGAAGACCAGCGAACAAGAGGAGCCATAGCGCAACGTGACACACCTCATCGGCATCGATTTTGGAACCTCCGGCTGCCGTGGCGTCGTGCTTGATGAGCGTGGCACACCACTGACGGAGGCTTCGGTAGCGCTGCCGGCGAGCCGCCACCACGGCGCCGCTGTGGAGCAGGATCCGCACGCGTGGTGGCGGGCACTGGAGACCCTGCTGCCCGAATTGCTGCGTGATGTGGCCCCGCAGACAGTGGCGGCGATCGCTCTGGACGGCACCTCCGGCACGGTGCTGTTGAGCGACAGCGCGGGTCAGCCCCTCTCTCCCGCCCTGATGTACAACGACAACCGCGCCGAAGCCGAGGCGGCGCAGATTGCCGCACTCGCCCCTCGGGAGTGCGCCGCCCACGGCACCGGCTCCGGCCTGGCCAAGGCGCTCTGGCTGCTGGCACGAACGGCAAACCCGCAGGCACAGGTCCACACCCAGGCCGACTGGCTCACAGGCAGACTCTGCGGTCGTTTCGACTACAGCGACGCCAACAACGTACTCAAGCTCGGCTACGACCCCCAAAAACACCGCTGGCCCGCCTGGCTCGGCAAGCTGGGCGTCGATACGGCGCAGCTGCCCACAGTGCTCGAGCCGGGCAGTCCCATCGCACCGCTGCAACCCGATCTGGCCCGGCGCTGGGGGCTCAGCTGCGACACCCTCGTCTGCGCCGGCACCACCGACAGCACCGCCGCCTTCATCGCCTCAGGCGCCGGCAAACCGGGAGAGGCGGTCACCTCGCTGGGCTCAACGCTGGTACTCAAGGTGATCGCCGAGCAGCCGGTCTTCGCCCCCGAATACGGCGTCTACAGCCAACCGCTGGGGGCATTCTGGCTGGTGGGCGGCGGCTCCAACAGCGGCGGCGCGGTGCTGCGCCACTACTTCTCTGACGAGCAGATGACCAGGCTGAGCGCGGCACTACACCCCGACCGCCCCACCGGCCTCGACTACTACCCCCTGCTCGCCCCCGGCGAGCGCTTCCCCGTCAACGACCCGCAACTCCAGCCACGGTTAACGCCACGTCCAGAAAGTGATGCACACTTTTTCCAGGCACTGCTGGAGGGGATCGCCGCGATCGAAAAACGCGGCTACGAGCTGCTGGCCGAACTCGGCGCCCCCTACCCCACCTCGGTACGCAGCAACGGCGGTGGTGCCCGCAATGCGGCGTGGACCGAAATACGCGGCCAACGGCTCGGCGTACCGATGCTCCCCGCCGAACAGCAGGAGGCGTGCTACGGCGCGGCACAGCTGGC
>JBNJGC010000013.1:1849-25861 GCA_051747405.1 Pseudomonadota bacterium | reverse complement strand
CCAACTGATCCGCAACGCCCAGCGCGAGCAAAAACAGAACAAACCACCGAAATCCTCACGCGAGCTGTTCCGCTACCTGCGGGAGTTAACCACATAAACGCAGCGCAAATCATTGGAAGTAGCCACTGAAGCCGAGGCAGGCAAAGCCACAAACCGCACCGCGGTAAGCGTTCGTGCGGTGAGGGTGATCAGCAATGTAATACAGATTGACACCTGTTACGTTACTGGTTACACCTCTAGCATGATTAGAAGCTTCAAGCACAAGGCTTGGAAAAGTTCTTCAAGGCCGGTAGCACTGCAGGGATTCAGGCCGCTCACGCAAAGAAGCTTCGGCTGATTCTCGGTAGACTCAATGCAGCTTTAGACGTTAAAGATATGGACTTTCCAGATCTTCGGCTGCATGAGCTCTCGGGCAATCGAGCCGGAATTTGGTCAGTGACGGTCAGTGGTAACTGGCGAGTGACCTTCCGGTTCGAGGACGGAGACGCCGAGATAGTGAACTACGAAGACTACCACTGAGGTACTGCCGATGTTGATGCACAATCCCCCCCATCCCGGTGAAGTCTTGCGCGAGCTTTGCTTGGAGCCCCTTGGTCTCTCTGTAACGGCCGCCGCAGAAGCATTGGGCGTAAGTCGAAAGACGCTGAGTGCTGTGTTGAATGGAAAAGCCGGAATCAGTCCTGAAATGGCCGTTCGGCTTTCGATTGCGTTTGATACTTCTGCAGAGAGCTGGCTCAATCAGCAGTCCCAATATGAGCTTTGGCATGCCGAGCAGCATCGCAAGGATCTCAATGTGAAGAAGCTTGTTGCCGCCTGAAACAGCACATCACCAGCCCAGCAGCTAGGTTGGAGAGAGGTACGAACCCCAACCCCACGGGAGCACTACATGGGAAAACAGTTCAAGGAACTCTCCGATCAGCATATCCGCTTCATCGAAGCGCAGAAGATCTTCTTTGTTGGTACGGCAACGGCTGACAGCCGCGTAAACATCTCGCCGAAAGGGATGGAGTCGTTCAAGGTGCTCGGCCCGTCACGGGTTGTCTGGCTCAACCTGACCGGCAGCGGTAATGAGTCGGCTGCCCATGTGCAGCAGTTGCCACGCATGACGGTGATGTTCTGCGCCTTTGAGGGAGCACCCCTGATCCTACGGCTTTACGGTACGGCCAGGGTGGTTCACCGGAAGGACCCTGAGTGGGTTGAGTTGGTTGGGCTCTTTCCTTCGCTGCCTGGCACACGTCAAATCTTCGATGTAGCGATCGACCTGGTGCAAACCTCCTGCGGGATGGGAGTGCCCTATTTCACCTACGAGGGTGAACGTGAAATGCTCTCCGAATGGGCCATCAAGAAGGGGGCGGATGGTCTGAGGCGGTATTGGCAGGAGAAGAACCAGCAGAGTATCGACGGCATTCCCAGCCATATCGTAACGAAAAACGGTGGTACCTGATCACTCTGGCCAATCTGGCGTGCAGAATCGTCTCCCTGCGCTACGCTTAACCGTGCGAGACGACAACAAGCCGAGCTAACATTTTCCACAACCAGATTGCTTCGTCGCTTGGGCTCCTCGCAGAGTGTTTGGCACTTCCAGCACCGCGAGGCATTTACTCAGGCAAAGTGCAGACAGATGGCATATGTAAGCACGGCATTGGTGGCACTGGCGGCGCTCTTCTGGGGCCTGTCGGGCGGGCTCGGCGGGCTTCTCATGGCCGACGGCTGGAACCCCTTCGTGGTGGCGTTCTATCGCGGCGCGATCGGTTTTGTGTTTGTGCTGCTCTGGCTGGCGTTGCGACCGGGCTACAGCGGACTGTCCAGCCCCCGCCTGTGGTTCTGGTCGGCGGTTGCCGGGCTCGGTGTCACGGGCAACTTTGCCTTCTATTTTATGAGCATCGCCGAGGGTAGCGTCGCGGTTGCGGTGACACTGATGTATTGCGCCCCGGTGTTCGTCTATCTGACCTCCTTCGCACTCGGGCTGGAGCGGCCCACACCGCTCAAATGGTTCGCGATGCTCATGGTAATGCTCGGCATCGTGCTGCTCACGCGCATTTATGAGGTGGAGGCGGGCGCCGTCACACTGCTGGGTGTGGTTACCGGCCTGCTTGCCGGGCTCTCCTATGCGCTCTTCCTCTTCGGCTTTAAGTATGCGGCGCCGTATGGCAGCCCTCAGGCGATTCTCGTGATCGCGTTTGCCCTGCTCGCCGCGATACTCATCTGGCTGGGGGATAACGAACAGGCCCTTGCGGTGCTCAGCACCTCGAGCTGGCCGCTTTTTGTCATACTGGGTGTGCTGGGGGCGGGCCTGTCGTTCATCCTCTATATCGTCGGCCTGCACCATATCGCCCCAACCGTGGCCTCGATTGTGGCGATGGTGGAACCCGTGACCGCGTCGCTGTTCGCCGTGGCGGTCTTGGGTGAGAGCCTGAGCGCTCTGCAGCTATTGGGGATGGGGTTGATTCTGCTCACGGTGACCGCTTTGAGCGTTAACTGGAACACACGGTGGGCGTAACCCACTGTGATAGCCATATGGTTAGGGAACCAGCGAGCCCCCAACGACCGAACACACCATTCCGGCCTTGAGCCGGAATCCATGCCTGCACAAGGGCGTTAAGCGTCTGAAAGGATGGCGGAGTGAATCCGGCATGACGGCGGATGCGCCCGCTCCAGTTGGGCGATCACTCCGGCAGGCCGCAGGCGATCTTGCGGTGCTCCAGCACGGGGAAACTGCGACGCATCTCCCGTAGGCGTTTGAGGTCGATATCCGCCTGTACCACGCCGGAGCCGCGCGGCAGGGTATCGAGGGGCACGCCCCAGGGATCGACCACCATGCTGTGGCCGTAGGTTTCGCGCCCATTGGCATGGTAGCCCCCCTGAGCCGAGGCGATCACATAGCTCATGTTCTCGATAGCCCGGGCACGTACCAGCACATCCCAGTGGGCCTTGCCGGTGATGGCGGTAAAGGAGGCGGGCAGAACGAACAGCTCAACCCCCTCTTCACTCATACGTCGAAACAGCCCGGGGAAGCGCAGGTCGTAGCAGACCGCCAACCCGACCTTGCCGAAGGGGGTATCGAGTATCACGATCTGGCTACCCGGCTCGATGGTCTCCGACTCGGTGTAGTGCTCTTCGGTCTCGGTGATGCGCACATCGAACAGGTGGATCTTGTCGTAACGGGCCCTGCGCTGACCCTTGTCGTCGTAGACCAGACAGGCGGCGTTGATCCGATCCGGGTCGTGCGCCGCCATGGGCACCGTCCCCCCGACCAGCCAGATCCCGTGGCGGGCCGCCTGCTCAGCGAGAAAACCCTGGATCGGGCCACTACCGTCCTGCTCGCGGATTTTGATCTGGTCGTAGTCGCTCATCCCCATGATGGCGAAGTTCTCCGGCAGCACCACCAGCTCGGCACCGCCCTCGGCGGCCAGCTTGATCAGGCGCCCCGCTTCGAGCAGGTTGGCATTGACATTGGGGCCAGAGGCCATCTGTATGGCTGCGACGCGACTCACGGGTTACTCTCTCCTCATTTACGGTTCAACAACACGCAGTTCAATCCGATCCGCAGCGCCGCTTCCCGGCACCACGTCGATACGATCCGACCCCACCCCCAGCGCCACCAGCCAAGAGTGCAGCTCCTCGGCCCACAACACTCCCTCGTCCCCACCGGGATAACGCAGCTGCACAAAGGCGGTGGGCTGCGCCTGCAGCTGCTCGACGGTGGCGACCAGCGCCGGCTGTCGTACCAGCCAGTCACCATGGCGGGGACGCGCCCACTCACTGGCGGATATCGACCAGCTTTCGGCCATGGTCTGGGAGCCGGTGAGCAGCAACAACACGAGGAGGACGAGACGACTCATAAGCGTGGGAATATAGCATCATTTGCCGCGGGCGGGTAACCGCACACTCAGGAATCACCCTCCAGCGGCAGGGGATCGAGCTTTGTGATCTCGGGCTCATCCCAGCTCCCGGTGACCCGGTAGCGGGTCATAGTGGCGGCATCGATGCCGCTTTTGAACAGCCGCTGCAGCACCACCAGCGCCGCCGCCACCTGCGGCCCCCAGGCCAGCGCCCCGGCCACCGAGACCGTGTCGCTGACATTGGGCACCACCACCACCAGTTGGTCATAGTCACGGGCCACCAGACCGGTGCGACCGGTGAGCAGGATATCGGTCGGCAGCGACTCGAGCAGGAGGTTGGAGGTGCGGGCGTTGCCCCCTTCGAATTCAATATCGCCCTTTATCTTGCTAAAGCTCAGGCCCCGCTCCGACATGTCGCGAAAGTCCAAAAAGAGCCGCCGCGGCAAGGCCTGGAGGCTAAGCAGCCCGAGCAGCTTGCCCGCGCCGGGCTCGACCTCGGCGATCACCCCCTCCTTGATCACCACCTGCACCGCACCGCGCAGCGTCTGCAAGGAGAAGGCGGAGGGAGAGCCGGGCCAACGCCCCTCACCGTTCAGGCGCAGCTCTCCCCCCTGTATCACCGAAGCGATCCCAAGGCCATCGAGCATCTTGCCCATATCACCGCTCGTGGTGCGGAACTTGACCCTGGTGTTGCCCCCATAACGCCACTGGCCGCTACCTGTGAGGGCGTGATGTCGCCCCTCCAGGGCGAACTTACTGAACTCGACGCCGTCGGCATCCGGCTGGGCCAGCACCCGCAGCGCCCCCAACTCCACCTCGTCGTAGGCCAGCGCACCGATCTGCACATCCAGCTCAGGTAGCGCCTTGAGTTCATCCTCCCTGGCACTCTCCTCCTCCGCTTCCGGCGCTGAAAGCAGCTGGAGTCGCTCCATCTGCACCCGCAGCGGCAGCGACGACAAACGCTCCCCCTGCTGCGGCGCATGTGCACGCAGCAGCTCGCGCAAGCCGTGCCAATCGAGCTGCTCCAGCCGCCCGCTCAAGGCGATGTGCGGCTGCGCCGGTAGCTCCGCCGGCGCACCACCAAAGGCCACCGCCAGACGTGCCAGGGGGCGCTCGCTGCCCCGCTCCCAGGTAGCCCTGAACAGCTCACCATAGCGCAGGCGATGGATACCCTCACGCTCGCCACCCAGCCCCAGGGAGAGCGAAACGGGCCGGACCTCGGCGGCAGGCTTGCCCAGTGGTTTTGGCAGCGCCAGCGTAAAGCCCTCCATGCTGGAGTGGATATCGAGAGAGGCCCGCCCCGTCTCACCCGGTGTCAGACTGAGGCTTGCCTGCCACTCGCTTTCACCGCTGAGGCGCTCCAACAGGGTCAGCGGCGACGCCTCCTGCAGCGCCTCAGCGCGGGCCTTGCCCCGCAGCGCCACCACTGTCTTACCCGGAACGCCTGCGCCACCCTCTTCGCTGAATACCGTTATCGTGGCGGGATACCCGTAGAGCTCGGCGCTCAGGGCATCGGCGCTGAAGCGGTTGCGGCTAAAGCGCAGCTGGCCGCTCAATTCATCCACCACCACCCCCGGCGCCACCGTCACCTGCGCCCCGTCAAAGCTGACGCGCCCATCCACCGCCAGCGGCGACTGCCGGCGCAGGCGCTCCTCCAGCGGCAGCGAGAACGACAACCTCAAAGGGGTTTGACCCTGCGCCGACATCTCCTCCAGGGCCTCGGCGGCAGAGCCCAGCAGCGGCGCCTCGCGCAGATAACGCAAAACATCGTCGGCACGGGCCCGCACCGCCCCATCCACCCGCAGTATCGGCGCATTAAAGTCGTCGATGCGCACCGTTGTCGGCTCCAGAGCGGAACCGTAGATGCGCCCGCTGCGGGCCTCGACTGCCAGCCCGCTACCGGTGATCCGCGTCCGGGCGTCGATACCCTCGAGCAGCGGCCAACCAGGCTGGTAGTTCAACGCCGCCCCAGAGGTCTCGAACAGCACCTCGAAACGCCCCTGCTCACCCCGCAGCAGCGACTCCTCCAGCGCCCCGTGCACCAGCAACCCACCGCTGTCGAGCCGCCCGCCGACGAAGGCGTGTTGTAGCCAGGTGGTGGTGTCCTTGGGCATGATCTTCACCGGCAGGTAGTCGGGCACGGCACGCAGGCGCCCATCCCGATAGTGAGCGGCAAGATCGATAAGGGGGCTCCTCCCCGGCAGGTGGAGCAGTGAGAGGTCGAGCCGCACGGCGAGATCGGCACTGCGTAGCGTCAGCCCCCGGCTGGCCAGCCGCCACCCCTGCGCCGAACCTTGGGTATGGGGTTCGAGCTGCAGCCCACCCTCTAGCTGCTCGAGACTAAGGGGTTGCTCGAACAGCTGCGGCAGGGTAACGCTCAGACCGGTACTGGCCAACTCGGCACTGGCCCGCCCCTGGGCGAAACGCAGCTCCGCATCCAGCCCCTCTACACCGGGAAGCTGCTGCCACGGCCTGCTCTCGACGCCGCGCAGCGACGCCGTGGCAGCGACAAGCTCCCCCTGCTCCAGCAACAGGTGTAGCCGCTCCAACCGACCCGCCGGCGCGATCGCCTGCAGCGGCTGTCGCTGCGCCTCGCTCAGCCCTGGCAGCCCCTGGGCCAAGTGTGTTGCCCACGCCAGCTGCAGCGCCTCGGCGCGAAGGTTGTAGCGCTCGCCCACGCGGCTGAGGGAGAGCCGGAACGGCTCGGTGTTCGCCCCGGCCATTCCCAAACGCGCCTCCGCCAGCGCCAGCTTCCACCCCTGTGGCTGCTGACGGTAGTGCAAGCGGGTGGATAGCTGCTCCAGCGGCAGCACTTCCCCCTCATGCAGCAGCCCCAGCTCAGAGAGTGCCAACTCCCCCTCCAGCAGCTCCAGACGACCGTTTCGCCACTGGCTCCAGAGCTCGCCGTCGAGACGCCCCCGAGTCAGGCTGTAGCCTCGATAGGCGCTCTCCCCCAGCCAAGCGGCGGGGTCGAGCGCTTCGGCATGGAGGTAGAGCTCTCCCTGCCACTCGTTGCGATCCAGCAGGTCCCCTTCGATATCCAGTGAGAGGCGCAGCCGCTGCTCCACCTCACCGGCGATACGGGTGGTGACATTGAGCCGGTGGCGAGAAGTGAGATTGCGCAGCTCCGCCGTCACTCCGGTAAAGTCCCTCTCACGCCCGGTGGCCTGATTTCGCCAGGTGACCTGCCCCTCTTCCACCGCTAAACGGCCCTGGCTCAAAAACCACTCACCCAGACCACTCCCGCCATCGAGCTGACGCAGCTCCCGCCCGCTGGCCACCCCCTGGAGACGGAAAGTCCCATCCTCACGCTGCACCACCACCAGGTCCGCCCCGCTCAGAGTCATATCCATGATCGGCTGGAGCTGATAGAGGGAAGAGAAGGGGTTGAGAGAGATTCGGATCTGCCCGAAGCGGGCCAGTGGTCCGACGCCGCCCTCCCCGTGCAGGGCGACATCGGTAAGGACGATGGAGGGTCTAAAACCCACCATCCGGGCATCCATATGGCCAATCGCCACCGGCTGCCCCAGATACTCGCCGGCCAGCTGTTCGAGCCGATCGCGATACTCGCCGGCGGAGCCGATACCCATACGCACCACGCTCACCAGCACCGCCAGGGCCACCAACAGAGTGGCCGAGCCGTACCAGAGATAGGTTTTCAGCCGTGAAATATGGCGCATCGGGAACCTGTCATCGCCCGCTCCGGCTCACTCCGGATCAGGCCAGTGGCTGAGGGGCTACATCAAGACAACGTCGAACTGCTCCTGAGTATAGAGCGATTCGACCTGAAAGTTGATTGGACGCCCGATAAACTCCTCCAGTTCCGCCACACTTGTGGACTCCTCATCCAGCAGCATATCGACGACCTCCTGCGAGGCGAGCACCAGTAGCTGCTTGGCGTCGTATTGGCGCGCCTCGCGCATGATCTCGCGATAGATCTCATAACAGACCGTCTCGGGCGTCTTCAGGGTACCGCGGCCATTGCAGGTGGGGCAGGCCTGGCACAACACATGCTCCAGGCTCTCCCGGTTGCGCTTGCGGGTCATCTGCACCAAGCCCAGGGAGGAGACCTCACTGATGTGTGGTTTGGCGTGATCCCGCTCCAACACCTTCTCCAGCGCCCGCAACACCTGACGTTTGTGCTCCTCATCCTCCATGTCGATAAAGTCGATGATGATGATGCCGCCGAGGTTGCGCAGGCGTAGCTGGCGGGCGATCGCCTGGGCCGCCTCCAGATTGGTCTTGAAGATGGTCTCTTCGAGGTTGCGGTGGCCGACGAAGGCGCCGGTGTTGACGTCGATGGTGGTCATCGCCTCGGTCTGATCGATGATCAAGTAGCCGCCGGACTTGAGTTGCACCTTGCGCGCCAGCGCCTTCTGGATCTCATCGTCCACACCGTAGAGATCGAAGATGGGGCGCTCGCCGGCATAGTGCTCGATACGCCCGACCAGAGCGGGAATGAACTTTTCGGCAAAGCGCTGCACCTTGAGGAAGGTCTCACGGGAGTCGATGCGGATCTTCTCGATATCGGCGTCGGCCAGATCGCGCATGGTGCGCATCACCAGCGGCATATCCTCGTGGATCAGCCGCCCCTCACCGTTGTGGTTTCTGATCCGCTCCTGGATCTCATCCCACAGCTTGCCCAGAAACGCGATATCCTTCTCCAGCGCCTCGCGATCGGCCCCTTCGGCTGCGGTACGCAGGATGAAGCCCCCCTCGACCTTGCCCTCGGAGGCCTCGTGAATAATCCCCTTGAGCCGCTCCCGCTCCTGCTCATCGCCGATACGCTGGGAGACACCCACGTGCTTGCTGCCGGGCATGAAGACCAGAAACCGCGAAGGGATGGAGATGTGTGAGGTCAGGCGCGCCCCTTTGCTCCCGAGCGGATCCTTGGCCACCTGCACCACGATCTCCTGGCCCTCACGCAAGAGGTTGTTGATCTGCTCGACGCAGCGCTCGCTGCCGTCACCATTGTCCTGCTCGCAGTGGATATCGGAGGCGTGCAAAAATGCGGTGCGCTCCAGGCCCACATCGACAAAAGCCGCCTGCATCCCCGGCAGCACGCGGCAGACCTTGCCGCGGTAGATATTGCCCACCAGCCCACGGCGGCGTGCCCGCTCGATGTGTACCTCCTGCAGCATCCCGTTCTCGACAAAGGCGACCCGGGTCTCCTGCGGGGTGATATTGATCAGCAGCTCTTCACTCATTAAAGACGTTCTCTGGATAGAGGTTTCAGACAAACCGTTACTCTCCTTCTGTCACCTACGACCGGTTACCCGTCACCTTGTCCCAATAACGAGATAGCAAAAAGTTGTAACAGCTCTGCCGTCTCAAACAGCGGCAGCCCCATCACCCCCGAATAGCTCCCTTCTAGGCGCTCGACAAAGACCGCCCCACGCCCCTGGAT
This sequence comes from Pseudomonadota bacterium, assembly GCA_051747405.1. Classification (GTDB taxonomy): domain Bacteria; phylum Pseudomonadota; class Gammaproteobacteria; order Thiohalomonadales; family Thiohalomonadaceae; genus JAPHTQ01. The sequence continues at coordinate 16,612 of JBNJGC010000013.1, read as the reverse complement.
GGCATAGCCACCGGCCTTATCCGCCGGCTCGCCGGTGGCCCAGTAGGCGCGCGCCTCATCCAGGGAGATGGCGCGAAACCGCACCGTGCTGACGCTCAGCCTGGTCTGCTCCTCGCCATCGGCGCCGACCAGCGCCACCGCGCTCATCACCTGATGGTGCTCACCGGCCAGCTCGATCAGTGTCGCCACAGCATCCTCGGCATCCCGCGGCTTGCCCAGGATCCGGCCATTGAATACCACCGTGGTATCCGCCCCCAGTACAGGCCGGTGATCGTCGGCTGCCAGCAAGGCACGCCCTGCGCGCGCCTTCTCCAGCGCCAGCCGAAACACATAGACCTCAGGCGCCTCACCATCGAGCGGATGCTCAGGCACCTGCGGTGACAAGGGCTGATAGCGCACCCCGATCTGCTCCAGAAGCTCCCGCCGCCGCGGCGACTGCGAAGCGAGGTAAATGTCGAATGATTTATCCATAATCAAAACCCTTAAACGCAGAGGTCGCAGAGACGCAGAGCACGCGGAGTTGGAAAATGCCTACCCCAGAGCCATCGCAGTTGGTCTGTAAACGCAGTAACAATGCCATCAAACCGACACCCGAATAGAGAAGCTTATAACTTTTTATCCTTTGCGCCCTCTGCGCGATGTACATGGATGTACAAGTGCCGCGATGGCAGGAGGCCATGGAGCGGCGCCTCTGCGTTAACATTTTTTTATCGATGATACGGGTGACCCTTGATGATACTCCAGGCGCGGTAGAGCTGTTCGGCGACGACGATGCGCACCAACGGGTGGGGTAGGGTGAGCGGCGAGAGGGACCACTGTTCGTCGGCGCGGGCACTCAAGCCCGGTTCGAGCCCCTCGGGGCCACCGACCAGCAGGGCCACATCACGCCCCTCGCTCATCCAGCGCTCCAGCCGCTCCGATAGCTGCTCCGTCGTCCAGGCCCGCCCCTTGACCTCCAGCCCCACCACCCTGGCGCCTTTGGGGATCACCGCCTGCATCCTCTCCCCCTCCTGGCGGGTGAGCCTGACAATATCGGCGTTCTTGCCGCGCTTGCCGGCGGGGATCTCGTGCAGTTTCAGCGAACACTCCGGGGGCAGGCGCCTGGCGTACTCATCGTAGCCCTGCTCGACCCAGCCGGGCATGCGCTGGCCCACCGCGATCAAGTGCAGACGCATTCAGTCGCCGTCCGTCCCATCGCCGGCGCTCTGCTCGGACGGCGCATCCTCGCCCCAGAGCTTCTCCAGATTGTAGAAGTCGCGGGTCTCAGGCAGCATCACATGGACGACCACATCCCCCAGATCGACCAGTACCCAGCTGCTCTCATCCTGGCCCTCCATTCCCAGGGGGACGACACCGCTGGCCTTGGCCTTCTCCAGCACACTCTCGGCCAGGGCCTTGACCTGACGGTTGGAGTTGCCGCCGACGATCACCATGATATCGGTCACGCTGGATTTGTCGTGTACATCCAGTACCTTGATATCGATCCCCTTGCGATCCTCCAGGGCGTCCACCACCAGGTCTTTCAGTTGCTCTGCGTTCATTTAGCCTCTTCGCTCAACGGTATAGCTTCTGTTGCAAAATATAGTCCCAAACCCGCTCCGGCAGCAGATAGCGGGCGCTCTGGCCACGGCGCACCTGCTCGCGGATAGCAGTCGCGGCGATCGCCAGCGGGGTCACCGGCCAGCTCAAAATCGCCCCGGCGGAGGATGCGCTGATCACCTCCGCCCGCTCGCTGAGGCGCTCTGCCAACTGCGCCCGCAGCGGCGGCGCCGCCTCACCCTCGTCCAGAGTCCAGCCGGGGCGGTGCGCCACCACAATATGCGCCAGCTCGAATAGCGCCTCCCAGCGGTGCCAACCGGGCAGGTCGAGAAAGGCGTCCACCCCCAGACAGAGGCACAGGGGCGTATCCCCCAGCTCATCACGCAGCGAGGCGAGAGTATCGACCATATAGGAGGGACCGCTACGGCGCAGCTCCCGCTGGTCGATCTCCAGCGCCGGCTCCGACTCGACCGCACGCTGCAGCATCGCCAGACGCTGCTCGCTGCTGGCCTGCGGCTGCGGGCGGTGGGGCGGCACCGAACTGGGTATGAGCAGCATCCGCGCCATCCCCAACTGCTGCTTCAGCTCCAGGGCGGGGCGCAGATGGCCGAAGTGGATGGGGTCGAAAGTCCCACCAAAGACCCCCACCGGCGCCGGTAAGATCCGCCCCATCACTCCCCCCCCTTGCCGCGGGGGCTAAGACGCCACAGGATCGCCGCGGCAGCGACCACCAACAGCATCAGCAGCAACAGCACCCCGCCGGAGAGGCCGCTTTTGTCGCCTTGCGCCGGCATCTCGGTTTGCGCGGCCGGCTCTGACGGCTCCCGCTCCGCCTCATCCGCCGCCGAGGCTACCCCATCCCCTTCCGGGGCCGGCTCGGTCTGCTCCGGTGCCAGCCTGCCGTAGTCGATCACCTGTTGGCTGACGCTGCTCATCTGCTGCTCCAGCCGGGCCAGGCGCTCTTGCAGCTCCCGGTTACGCTGCTCAAACTCTTCGCTTTCACGGTTCACCTGCTCGAGCTGCTGCACCAGCCGCTCGGTCTCGGCCTGGCGCTGCGCCTGCTGCCGGCGCGGCGCCTGCCAGCGCGCCTTGTGCTCGGCCAGGATGCGAGTCACCTCGCCATCACTCAGGGAGAACAGCTCCTCCTCGGTGGGTACGCGCAGGGTCACGCCCCCTTTGAGGTTGTTGATGTTGTCGCGGTAGAACGCCTCGGGATTGGCCCGGTAGAGCGCCACCATCATATGGCGATAGCTGCGATTACTGTGCTTGCTCAGGCGGATGGCGATGGCGGCGATCGACTCGTTCTCACCCACCTCGACATAGAGCGGTGTCTGTCCCTGCTGCACCACCGGGGCGATACGGTAGCGCTGCTCAAGCTCCCCCTGAGGCCAGCGCATCTGTAGCAGCACAACCGCCTCCTCACCCTGCCACGGGGTCGCGCCGAAGAGCTGCAGGCGCGCCTGCCTCTCGCCCCGGGCGAGCAGCGCCACACGCATCCCCTCCAGCAGCGCCGGACGCTCCACGCCCCGCTCGGCGTAGACCGCCTCGGAGGCGGGGCTGACTCGCAGCTGCGCCAGGGACTCACCGCTGTCGAGGGTCAGGGGGATCGTCGCCCGCAGCGGCTCGCCGGGGCGGCTCTCCACGACGATATCCCCCGGTGAGAGCGCCGCGACCGGCGCACTCGGCAGCACTGCCGCCAGCAACACGGCGACACACCAAAGCCTCCGCCATGCCGCTTTTGTCGACGCCACTGTCACACTCCCTGTAACCCCCATATGTCCCCTCCTTTATTGGCGAATATGTCCGTCACCCATGACGATATACTTCTGCGAAGTCAGCCCCTCCAGCCCCACCGGGCCGCGGGCGTGGATCTTGTCGGTTGAGATGCCGATCTCCGCGCCCAGACCGTACTCGAAGCCGTCGGCGAAGCGGGTCGAGGCGTTGACCATCACCGAGCTGGAGTCCACCTCGGTGAGGAAACGCCGCGCCAAGGTGAGGTTTTCGGTGACGATCGCCTCGGTGTGGCCGGAGCTGTGGACACGGATATGGTCGATCGCCTCGTCGAGCCCCTTGACCACACGCACCGAGAGGACGGGTGCCAGGTACTCGGTATCCCAATCCTCCTCGGTGGCGGCGACGGCCCCGTCGATCAGGCGCTGGGCGGTTTCGCAACCACGCAGCTCAACCCCCACCTCCTGGTACATCTTGCCCAGCTCGGGCAGCAGCGCCTCGGCCACCTCCTCGGAGACCAGCAGCGTCTCCATAGCGTTGCAGACGCCGTAGCGGTGGGTCTTGGAGTTGAAGGCGATCTGGGTCGCCTTCTCCAGATCCGCCTCGCCATCGACATAGACGTGACAGATACCGTTGAGGTGCTTGATCACCGGTACGCGGGCATCGGCGCTGATGCGCTCGATCAGCCCCTTGCCGCCGCGCGGCACGATCACATCCACATACTCGGGCATGCCAATCAACTCACCGACCGCCGCACGATCGGTGGTCTCCAGCACCTGTACCGCGGTCGCCGGCAGACCCGCCTTCTCCAGCCCAGTGTGGATACAGGCGGCGATGGCCTGGTTGGAGTGGGCCGCCTCGGAGCCGCCGCGCAGGATGGAGGCGTTGCCAGACTTGAGGCACAGCGCCGCGGCATCGGCGGTGACGTTGGGGCGCGACTCATAGATGATGCCGATCACACCCAGCGGCACGCGCATCTTGCCCACCTGGATACCGGAGGGACGGAAACTCATCTCGCTGATCTCACCCACCGGGTCGGGCAGCGCGGCGATCTGGTGCAGCCCCTGAGCCATGCCGGCGATACGCTCGCCGTTGAGCTCCAGCCTATCCAGCAGCGCCTCATCCAGCCCGCGCTCACGACCGGCGGTCAGATCCTTGCCATTGGCCTCGATGATGCGCTCGGCGTTCCACTCCAGCTCTGCGGCGATCGCCAGCAGCGCGGTGTTCTTGGCATTACTGTCGGCACGGGCCATGGCACGGGATGCTTCGCGTGCCTGCTGGCCGACCTGTTGCATGTACTGTTTGATATCCACGTCAAATCCCTTACCTGAGTTCAAAGATAAAAGGTAACTACTAACCCCATAAAAGCTAACCGCAAAGGCGCAGAGGCGCAAAGGGCTAAACCACCATTAATGGGCTTCTCCCCCCCCAGAGAGTCGCAAACCCCAGAGATGGCCCGGCTCTTCATCTGTTTTGTCGTCCTACTGTGTTATGGCCGTGCGCCATCGTTTTTCGTTAACACCCAGCTTCACAACTTTGCGCCTCTACGGTGAAAATCTTGTCAGAGAGGGCGATTAGTTACCTTTGAACTTTGAACCTTGAACCTTGAACCTTGAACCTTGAACCTTGAACCTTGAACCTTGAACCAAAGCTTAAACCGTCCTAACCCCCGCCATCAGCAGTGTCAATTGTAACAACTCATCCCAGGGGTTGCCGGGTTCAACCCCCTTTACCATACGGTCGATGCGTCCGGCCCGGCGCAGCAGCAGCTGCCAGCGCTTGCGGGTGTGGCGTTTGAGCCCGGCGCGAACCGGCGGCATGCGCGTTTTCCAGACACGAAAGCGGGGCAGTACACTCTCGATACCGGCCCCTTGCTCAAGCTCGGCAGCCATCTGCGCCAGGGAGCGAATCTCCCGCAACAGTGCCCACAGTACCAGGGCAGGGGCGACCCCCTCGCCGCGCAGCCCCTGCACCACCCGCGCAGCGCGTGGGGCGTCGCCAAGCAGGGCGGTGTCCACCAGCTCAAAGACATCGTAGCGGGCACTGTCTGCCACACCCTCTTCGACCTGAGCCACATCGATAGCCGCCTTAGCCCCGCTATCACCATAGAGCAGCAGCAGCTTTTCCACCTCCTGGGCCGCAGCGAGCATATTGCCCTCCACCCGCTCGGCCAGCAATTGCGCCGCCTCCGCTGTCGGCTGCAAGCCACGGGAGCGCATCCGCTGCGTCACCCAACCGGGCAACGCCTGAGGCTCGATCGGCCAGACCGCCAGGGTCACCCCGACCCGATCCAGCGCCTTGAACCATTTGCTGCTCTGGGCACTGCGGTCGAGCTTGCCGCTGGTGATCATCAGCACATTGTCCGCCGGTGGGTTGGCGGCGTACTCACAGAGCGCCTGGCTGCCCTCCTTGCCCGGTTTACCGCTAGGCAGGCGCAGCTCGATCAGACGCTGCTCGGCGAACAGCGACATATTCCCGGAAGCGGCCAGCAGGCTATTCCAGTCGAAACCCGGCTCATGGTGCAGCACCTCGCGCTCGGCGAAGCCCGCCTCGCGAGCGTGGCGGCGGATGGCATCCCCCGCCTCCATCAGCTGTAGCGGCTCATCGCCGCTCAGGAGGTAGATCGGGCGCAGCCCCTGCTTCAGGTGTGTGGCCAGTTTGTCGTAGTAGAGCTTCATTCCTCGCTCGCGCCGCGCTGCCGTGTCAGGGCCTGGATGCGACGCATCATCTGTGCTGCGGCAAAACGCTCCATATCGCGACGCAGCGCCGCCTCCTCATCGCCCTTGGCGAGAACACTCTGCGGGTCGAAACCGTAGTCTCGCACCACCTCTACCGTCTCGCGCTCGGCGATGGCGCGCCCCTCCGGCCCGTGCAGGCTGAACAGCGCCCGCAGCGTCAACGCATACTCGGCCGCACGACCCGCCGCATCGACGCTCAGCACCCGCCGCCGAATGCGCTGGCTGTGCAGGGTCAGAACGGCGCTGGCCTCATCAGGACTGTCGACCACTGCGGCGCCGGCATTGATCAGCGCACTCTCAATCTCATAGTAGAGTGGCCCGCCCTCGCCACCACGGATGTGGGTGCGCTCCATCACTTCGGGAAGCGGCTGGGCGCCACGCAGATGAAAGCCGCAGGCGCTCAACACGCCCACACAGCATAAAACAGCGACAAAGCGCAGCAGCTTACCGCCGCCGCTCACGGTACGCGTGGCGTTCACTGTTCAGCGCTCCTAGTTGGCCACCACGTTGACCAGCTTACCCGGCACAACGATGATCTTGCGGATGGTCTTGCCCTCGACGAAGTTCTGCACCTTGGTATCGGCCAGGGCGATCTCCTCGATGGCGGCGTTGTCGGCCCCCGCCGGTACGCTGATCTGACTGCGCACCTTGCCGTTGACCTGCACCACCAGGTCAATGGTGTCCTTGACCAGTGCCGCCTCGTCCACCTCGGGCCAGGGGGCGGTGAGGATGTCATCACCGTAGCCCAGCTCCTGCCACAGGGTGTGGGTGGCGTGCGGGGCGATGGGTGAGAGCAGGCGCAGCAGGATCGAAACCCCCTCGTTGCGCAGTGCATCGGCACCGTCACCAGCGAATTTACCCAGCGTATTCATCATTTTCATACAGGCAGCGACCACGGTGTTGAACTGGTAGCGGTCGAAGTCGCTCAGTGCCTGCTGCAGCGCCTCGTGGATCTCGCGGCGGGCATCCTTGCTCCCCTCGTGGGCCTCAATGGCGCCGCCGAGCACCGGCTTGTGCTCATGGGTGTAGGCCCACAGACGCTTGAGGAAGCGGTGCGCCCCCTCCACCCCGGAGTCGTTCCATTCCAGCGACTGCTCCGGCGGCGCGGCGAACATGGTGAAGAGCCGCACGGTGTCGGCACCGTACTTGTCGATCAGCTCCTGCGGGTCGACGGTGTTGCCCTTGGACTTGGACATCTTCGCCCCGTCCTTGAGCACCATCCCCTGGGTGAGTAGGTTCTTGAACGGCTCGTCGGAACCGACTAGGCCCTGATCTCTGAGAAGCTTGTGGTAGAAGCGTGCATAGAGCAAGTGCAGGATGGCGTGTTCGATGCCGCCGATGTACTGATCCACCGGCAGCCAGTAGTCGGCGCGCTCGTCCAGCATCGCGCTGTCGTTGTCGCGACAGGTGTAGCGAGCGTAGTACCAGGAGGACTCCATGAAGGTATCGAAGGTGTCGGTCTCGCGCTCCGCCTCGGCGCCACACTTGGGGCAGGTGGTCCGGTAGAACTCCGGCATCTTCTTGATCGGCGAGCCGACGCCGTCGAAGGCGACATCTTCGGGCAGCACCACCGGCAGCTGATCTTCGGGCACCGGCACCTCGCCGCAGTTGCCGCAGTTGATGATCGGGATCGGGCAGCCCCAGTAGCGCTGGCGTGAAACCCCCCAGTCGCGCAGGCGATAGTTGACCGTCTTGCCACCCTTGCCCAGCTGCGCCAGTTTGTCGGCGATGGCGCCGAAGGCCTGCTGCGAGGAGAGACCGTTGAACTCGCCCGACTCGATGAGGATCCCCTTCTCGGTCCAGGCCCCCTCTGTCAGGTTCACCTCAATGTCATTATCAACAGGCGTAATCACCTGCTTGATCGGCAGTCGGTACTTTTTGGCGAACTCCCAGTCACGCTGATCGTGGGCCGGCACCGCCATCACCGCCCCCTCGCCGTAGCTCATCAGCACGAAATTGGCGGCGAACACCGGCACGGTTTCACCGGTAATCGGATGGATCGCCCTGAGGCCGGTGTCGACCCCCTCCTTCTCCATCGTCTCCATTGCCGCCTCGGAGGTCTCCATCTTTCTGCACTTGTCGATGAAGGCGACCAGGTTGGGGTTGTTGCCGGCGGCGCGCAGCGCCAACGGATGCTCCGGCGCCACCGCCACGTAGCTGACGCCCATCAAAGTGTCGGGGCGGGTGGTGAAGACGGTCAGCGGCTCGCCCTCCACCTCGAAACTGATCTCGACCCCCTCGGAGCGACCGATCCAGTTTTTCTGCATGGTGCGCACCTGTTCGGGCCAACCGGGCAGTTTATCCAGGTCCGCCAGCAGCTCCTCGGCGTAGGCGGTGATCTTCATGAAGTACTGCGGGATCTCCTTGCGCTCCACCGGGGTGTCGCAGCGCCAGCAGCAGCCGTCGATCACCTGCTCGTTGGCCAATACGGTCATATCGTGCGGGCACCAGTTGACCGGCGCGGTCTTCTTGTAGACCAGCCCCTTCTCGAACAGCTTGGTGAAGAGCCACTGCTCCCATTTGTAGTAGTCGGGGTGGCAGGTGGCCAACTCACGCTCCCAGTCGTAGCCGAAGCCCAGGCGCTTGAGCTGTTCGCGCATGTAGTCGATGTTCTCGTAGGTCCACTTGGCGGGCGGGACGTTGTTTTTGATCGCGGCGTTCTCCGCCGGCAGGCCGAAGGCGTCCCAACCCATCGGCTGCAGCACATTCTTGCCCAGCATGCGCTGATAGCGGCTGATCACATCGCCGATGGTGTAGTTGCGCACATGGCCCATATGCAACCGGCCACTGGGGTAGGGGAACATGGAGAGGCAGTAGTACTTTTCGCGCGACGGGTCGTCGTGGGCCTTAAAGGACTGCTGCTGCTCCCAGAAACGCTGGGCGGACTCTTCTATCTTTTTGGGTTGATACTGCTCGTCGAACGCCATCGGAAAACGCCTGTAATCGCCTGAAAATAAAGCCGGATAGGATACCGTAGGAGACGGACAGGCCACAATAACAGGTATTGGCCTCGAGCGAGAACATGATGCGACAACGAAGCCCGGAAAACCCTGTAAGCCTTTGACTTAGCGAGCCAATCGTCGCGAAACGGAGGTATCAAACAAAAAAAAGGTGGACGGGGGACGTCCACCTACAAAAGAAGCAGGGAGATTTCGGAGGAGTCAGAGCTCGCCTGCTTTTTCCACAATGCGGTCGCTCACCGTACCGGCTTGGCCAGTAGACGGATCACTGTACCCGCAAGCACCACACTTACTACCACAGCAAAAATCGTCAGATTGTCGAAAATCATTCAGCTATCCCTCAGCAAAGGGTTGGTCACCTTGCTATAGTCTTTGCAATAGACAGGCCAATTTCTCATACCTACCCCACAAAACAACTAACCCACTGTTTTTACGCAGAAAATAACAACACCTAATGAGACACTCCCCTCTTACGGCATAGCTGAAGCCCAGACATTTATGCCATTTGTGACAGTTGCGTAAAGATTGAGCGCCATAAAGGGCAGCTCTCATTCGCTTGCCTCTACAGAGCGCTTGGAAAAGCCCGCCGCTTGCTGCACACTCAAGAACTATCAACCGCAGAATGACGGAGGAAGGGCATGAGCAAACCACTACCGCAAAACGTGGCGGAGAAGCTGGAGCAGGCCTACGACCGCATGCTCGATCGGACCCGCGAGACCATGGACAAGGCCGATAAAGGGCTGCACGAGGCGCTGGAGCACGCCATGGAGCGCGCCACCGAGCTGGGTGAACTGAGCCGCGAGGAGGCCGAGCGGGTGAGCGTCTATGTGATGCGCGACCTGGAAGACGCCGCCGAGTATCTGGGCCGCTCGGGCAACGAACTGCGCGACTGGCTGCGCTTCGACATCGAGGTGGTGGAGGACGCGCTGGCGCAGATCTTCAGCCAGATGGTGGATCACACCCGCGTTGCGCTGGATGAGCTGGAGCAGCGTGCCAACGCTCTGGGCGAGTGGCACACCGGCGAGATCGCCGGCATCGGTACCCTGGAGTGCAAAAGCTGCGGCGAGCAACTGCACTTCCACCGCACCGGCCACATCCCCCCCTGCCCCAAGTGCCACGGCACCAAATTCCGCCGTATCACTACACGAGAGGAGTGAGGCCTGCCGGCGCGTGTAGCATCGGCCCGTGAGCAAAGGGGCGCACTGCACACGCCGGGTTCAGCCGACGCTCCGGCGTCCCCCCCTGCTCGGGTAGATTACCCCGCCTTCCGCTCTCAACTCCCGTCTACAGTGTCTCCCCTCCCACGGCGGGAGAGCAAAGCCATCCCCATTAGCAGCAACAGCAGAATCGCCAGCAGTGGGTAGTTGCCGAAGCGGGTATAGGGTGTTGCCCCCTGCATCGGCTGGACGCTGCCCTGGATGACCGCGGTCTGGAACTGTGGGCTGGTCTCCACCAGCTGACCGCGGGCGTCGATGATCGCAGAGATGCCGTTGGTGGTCGCACGGAGCAGCGGGCGGCTAAACTCCAGCGCCCGCATACGGGAGATCTGCAGGTGCTGATGGGGGGCCAGTGAGTCGCCGTACCAGGCGTTGTTACTGCCGTTGATTAACATGGTCGCCGCCGGCAGAAAGTCGCGCATCTCCGCGGCGAAGACGTCTTCATAGCAGACCGAGGCGGCAACCGGCTGGCCGGTCACCTGCAGCAGCGGCTGATGCCGCGGGCCAGCGGAGAAACTCGACATGGGCATGTCGAAAAAGCTGATCAACCCACGCAGCAGCCTCTCAAAGGGGAGAAACTCACCAAACGGCACTAGATGGCGCTTGCGGTAGAAACCGTGCGAACTGCCCAGACTCATCATGGTGGTGTAGTAGCGCTCGCCGTCCTCATCCTGCAGCGGCACCCCCAGGATCAGGTCGGTGCCGCTGCGCTCCAGCTCAAGCGCCAGAGAGCGGAAGTAGCCATCGGCCAGGCGGTGATAGAAGACGGTGATGGCATTCTCCGGCCAGATCACCAGGTCGCTCTCATCGAGGTGTTCACGGGTCAGTGCGGCGTAGCGATCGAGCCGCAGGTTGATCGCATCCGGGTCCCACTTGGTGCTTTGCGGCACATTGCCCTGGATCAGGGTAACCCGCCTGGGCTCACTCGCCGGTTCGCTCCAGCTCAACTGCCCCAGCCCCCAGCCCCCAGCCCACACGGCCACAAGCAGCCCCGCCCACTGCAGGCGTCTGGCCTTTGTCTGCCACAGCAGCAGTAGCAGGCCGGCGCTCAGCGCGCAGAGCAGGGAGAGGGCGTAGACCCCCAGCAACGGGGCGTAGCCGTGCAGCGGTGAGTCGATCTGGCTGTAGCCCAGGGAGAGCCAGGGAAAACCGGTGAAGATCCAGCCGCGCAGCCACTCCAGCGCCGCCCACAGAAGCGGAAACCAGAGTAGCCACTGCGCCACCGCACCGAGGCCCCAGCGGCGCGCCCCCCAGCGGGCCAAAAGGCCGCACAGTGCCGGGAACAGAGCCAGCACCAGAACAAACAGCAAGGTCAACAGCGACGCCACCACCATGGGGGCACCCCCAAAGACGTGGATCGCCACATAGACCCAGGAGACCCCGACCCCGAACATCCCCAGACCGAACAGAAGGCCATGCCAGGCGGCCTGCCGGGGTGTGCCGTTGCGCCAGAGCCAGAACAGCGGCAGCAGCGCCAGCACCGCCAGCGGGTAGAGGTGGAAAGGGGCGAACGCCAGGGGCACCACAGCCCCGGCGCCCAGGGCCACTAGCGAGTGTTGCCAGTTACACCGTCTGGTCCTGCCCACCGTTTGGCTCATCGCCGGGCTCCTCCTCTTCGGGGGCGGGTGCCACCTCCAGCAGATAGATACGGCGGTTGTCGGCCCGCTGTACGGTAAAGCGCAGCCCGGCAAGGTCGATCTGCTCACCGCGCTTGGGCATGTGACCAAAGGCGTTCATCACCAGTCCGGCGACGGTATCAAACTCCTCGTCAGCGAAGCTGCTGCCAAAATGGGCGTTGAAATCCTCGATGGGGGTCAGGGCGCGGACCGAGTAGGCCTCCCCCTCGGCGTGGAGAATGTTGTTCTCGTCGTCGTCGACATCGTGTTCATCCTCTATCTCGCCGACGATCTGCTCGAGTACATCCTCGATGGTCACCAGCCCCGCCACGCCACCGTACTCATCCACCACGATGGCCATATGGTTGCGACTGGTCTGAAACTCTCGCAGCAACACATTGAGCCGCTTGCTCTCGGGCACAATCATCGCCGGGCGGAGGATCTCGCGGATATTGAAGGTGCTCTCATCCCCAGGGACGACAAACGGCAGCAGGTCTTTGGCGAGGATGATCCCGACCACCTCATCGCGGCTCTCGCCGATAACGGGAAAGCGGGAGTGGGCCGAGTCGATGAGTACCGGCAGAAACTCCTCCAGCCGCGCATCGCGCTCGATCACCTCCATCTGGGAGCGGGGGATCATGATGTCCCGCACCTGCATCTCGGAGACCTCCATCACCCCCTCGATCATGCTCACTGCATCGTAATCGAGCAGGGCGCGCTGCTGAGCCTCATTGAGAAACTGCAGCAGATCCTCCTTGGTCTTCGGCTCGGACTGCAGGAGCTGGCCTATACGTTCCAGCCAACTACGGTGTCGCCCCTCCTTGGCGGGGCCGCTAGCGTCTTCGTTCATGCGGGAAATATCTCACTTATACGGGTCGGCATAGCCTAGGCCAGCAAGGAGCCGGATTTCAAGCCCCTCCATCTCGGCGGCCCCGGCCTCATCTATATGGTCGTATCCGAGCAGATGCAAAGTGCCGTGGATCACCATGTGCGCCCAATGCGCCTCCAGCGGCTTGCCCTGCTCCACCGCCTCCCGCGCCACCACCGCCGCGCAAATGACAATATCGCCCAGCAGCGGCAACGCCACCCCCGGCGGCGCCTCGAAGGGGAAGGAGAGCACATTGGTCGGCTTATCCTTGCCGCGGTAGGTATGATTGAGATCGGCGATCTCCGCCTCGTCGGTAAGGCGCACCGTCAACTGTGCCTCCTCCCGCCGCCCGGCCAGCGCCGCCGCCACCCAGCGACGGAACGCCGCCTCATCGGGGATACCGTCAACATCGGTGGCAACCTGCAGATCGAGATCAATCATAAGAACCCTCTCAACGCAGAGGACACGGAGGACACAGAGGTGGCTAATGTAAGCCGCTCTATCCGCGGCATAGGGGTCGGCCGTGGTGATTTATCAAGTGTTCACCCTCTGCGATCTCCGCGTCCTCTGCGTTTAAGTACTTTTTTCATCACGATCAAACTGGTCGTAGGCGCCGACGATGCGCTGCACCAGCGGGTGGCGCACCACGTCCTTGGCGAGGAAGAAGGTGAAGCTGATGCCGTCGACGTCCTTGAGCACTTCGACCACCTGGCGCAGGCCCGATTTGGTACCGCGCGGCAGATCGATCTGGGTCACATCGCCGGTAACCACGGCGGTGGAGCCGAAGCCGATACGGGTGAGGAACATCTTCATCTGCTCGGGGGTGGTGTTCTGCGCCTCGTCGAGGATGATGAAGGCCTCGTTGAGGGTGCGACCGCGCATGTAGGCCAGCGGCGCCACCTCGATCACGTTGCGCTCGATAAGCTTGGCCACCCGCTCGAAGCCCATCATCTCGTAGAGGGCGTCGTAGAGCGGGCGCAGATAGGGGTCGACCTTCTGCGCCAGGTCACCGGGCAGAAAGCCGAGCCGCTCGCCCGCCTCCACCGCCGGGCGGGTGAGGATCACCCGACGCGCCTCATCGCGCTCCAGCGCCTCCACCGCGCAGGCCACGGCCAGGTAGGTCTTACCGGTACCGGCCGGGCCGATGCCGAAGTTGATATCGTGGCTGACGATGTTGTGCAGATACTTTTTCTGGTTGGGGCCGCGCCCCTTGACCACGCCGCGCTTGGTGCGGATCACCACCTCCTCGACATCCACCTCCTCCTCCAGCAACTCCTCCACGCCGGACTCCTGGAGAAACAGGTGCACCCGCTTGGGATTGAGGCTCTCTCCGTCCGATACCTTGTAGAGATCACGCAACACCTCGCCGGTGGCACGCACCGACTCGCCATCACCGATGATACGAAAGCGGTTGCCGCGGTTGTTGATCTCCACACCCAGACGCCGCTCGATCTGGCGCAGATGCTCATCGAACTGACCGCAGAGATTCGCCAGCCGCACATTGTCGGCGGGCTCAAGAGAGATATCCAGACTTTCAGCAGTATCGTTCAAAATGAACCTTCAATATTGAATACATAAAGATTATAACGCAGAGGACGCGGAGGACGCAGAGGCGGCAACGGTTATGCCGGAACAGCGTTAATACGCCACTCGACGGCCCGCTGTACAGTACTTAAGACCCGCGGCCTTGTGGTGAGCGCGCACCAAATCCGGTTTATATTCACCTCAGCGTACTCCGCGTCCTCTGCGTTGCAGCATTACAGTAACTTTCCGCGCAGGGAGTTGGGCAGGGCTTCGGTGATGCGCACGTCGACGAACTGGCCGATGTATTTTTTGTCGCCGGGGAAGTTGACCACGCGGTTGTTCTCGGTGCGACCCGCGATCTCCGCCTCGTTTTTGCGCGAGGTCCCTTCCACCAGGACCTTCTGCACGCTGCCGACCATCGCCTCGCTGATGGCGCGGGCCTGTTCGTTGATCTTGGCTTGCAGGCGGGCAAGGCGCGCCTTTTTCACCTCCAGCGGCACATCGTCGGGCAGCTCAGATGCCGGGGTGCCGGGGCGCGGGCTGTAGATGAAGCTGAAGCTCTGGTCGAAA
>JBNJGC010000013.1:0-1749 GCA_051747405.1 Pseudomonadota bacterium | reverse complement strand
AGGCGCGCCTTTTTCACCTCCAGCGGCACATCGTCGGGCAGCTCAGATGCCGGGGTGCCGGGGCGCGGGCTGTAGATGAAGCTGAAGCTCTGGTCGAAACCGACCTCTTCGATGAGCTTCATCGTCGCCTCGAAATCGGCCTCGCTCTCGCCGGGGAAGCCGACGATAAAGTCGGAGGAGATGCAGATATCGGGGCGCACCTCGCGCAGGCGACGGATCTTCGACTTATACTCCAGCGCGGTATGGCCGCGCTTCATCAGCGTCAGGATACGATCGGAACCGGCCTGCACCGGCAGGTGGAGAAAGCTGACCAACTCCGGCACCTCGGCATAGGCCTCAATCAGGCTATCGGAGAGCTCCACCGGATGGGAGGTGGTGTAGCGGATACGGTCGATGCCGTCGATGGCGGCAACGTAGTGTATCAAAAGCGCGAGATCGGCGATGGCGCCGTCGTGCATCTCGCCACGATAGGCATTGACGTTCTGCCCCAGCAGGTTGACCTCACGCACACCTCTTGCGGCCAGACTCGCCACCTCGGCGATGACATCATCGAAGGGGCGGCTCACCTCCTCGCCACGGGTGTAGGGCACCACGCAGAAGGTGCAGTACTTGGAGCACCCCTCCATGATGGAGACGAAGGCAGTCGAACCGACGGTGCGGGGCTCGGGCAGGCGGTCGAACTTCTCGATCTCCGGAAAGCTCACATCCACCACGCTACCGCGGTGCGCCGCCACCTCACCGAGCATTTCCGGCAGCCGATGCAGCGTCTGCGGGCCGAAGACGATGTCGACAAACGGCGCACGAGTCCGGATCGCCTCCCCCTCCTGGCTGGCGACACAGCCGCCCACGCCGATAATGAGCTTGGGGTTCTTCTCCTTGAGCGGGCGCCACTTACCCAGCTGGGAGAAGACCTTCTCCTGCGCCTTTTCACGCACCGAGCAGGTGTTGAGCAGCAGCACATCGGCCTGCTCGGGAGAATCGACCGTCTCCAGGCCGCAGGTGACACCGAGGGTGTCGGCCAGACGTGCCGAATCGTACTCGTTCATCTGGCAGCCGAAGGTTTTGATATAGACAGAACGCATCGTGAAATTTCAGGTACCTGTTTCGCCGGGATAGAAATAGAAATAGAACCAACCGCCGGGCTTGAGAGAACCGGCGATTTTACGCCACTTACCCCGCAGGTGCCAGCGAATGGGAGAGCGGAACAGGGTGAGCGCATACTTACATAACACCGCGCGTACAGCTAGTGTAAGCCCTTGATTTACGATACGCCGTGAATCAAGGACTTACACCAGCGATGACAAAGTATGCGGTTGCCCTGGAGAGCGGAAAAGCCTAGCCGTCCACCCGACTCTGTCCGTCCAACCCCTCTCACGCCCTCACGAAGAGCTACCTGTCGTAAGTGGGCTCCGCGGCGATCTTGTGGATCGCCAGATCCGCCCCCTCGAACTCCTCCTCCTCGGACAGGCGCAGCCCCATCACCGCCTTGAGTGTTCCATAGACGATAAAGCCACCAGCGGTGGCGATGGCCAGTCCCAGCAGGGTACCCACCAGCTGCGACAGAAAGCTCACCCCACCCATACCGCCGAGGCTCTGCAGACCGAAGATGCCGGCGGCGATCCCGCCCCAGGCTCCGCACAGGCCGTGCAGCGGCCAGACCCCCAGCACATCGTCGATCTTCCAGCGGTTCTGTACCAGGGTGAAGGTCCAGACGAAGAGCCCGCCGGCGACACCGCCGGTGATCAGCGC
>JBNJGC010000012.1:0-26024 GCA_051747405.1 Pseudomonadota bacterium | reverse complement strand
TAAACGAAAAACGGGTTAGAGCGTTAACCCTAACCCGTTGACGATACTGCTTTAATTTGGCGCGCCTGGAAGGATTCGAACCTCCGACCGCCTGGTTCGTAGCCAGGTACTCTATCCAGCTGAGCTACAGGCGCGTGAAGCGGTGCATTATCAAGAAACAGCTTCCTGCTGTCAAGGGCCGGACCGTGGTGGCGAGCCCGATTTAAGAGATTAAAGCCGCAGATATTCCTGCCGCTCTATTCTCCACTGCATCACTCCATGATGCAGTGATCTGCTGTATGGCGGAGAGCGAGGGATTCGAACCCTCGATAGAGTTTCCCCTATACACCCTTAGCAGGGGTGCGCCTTCAGCCACTCGGCCAGCTCTCCTTTAACTACGCGCGAAAGGATACCTGCGTAGTCGTTCGAGGTAAAGGGCTAATCCTTAAAAATTCCCCGGATTGCCCTCTTTTTCGCGCTTGATACGCTCGTAGATCTCTTCACGATGTACAGAGACGTCTTTGGGTGCATTCACACCGATACGTACCTGATTACCTTTGATGCCGAGAACGGTCACCGTTACTTCATCACCAATGACGAGGGTCTCGCCCACGCGCCGAGTCAAAATCAGCATTGTCGTTGCTCCTATTCAATCCTTATCGCCGAGCAAATCTGTTACGAATGTTACAGAATCTGTCGACACGTTCTCCTACAGGATAACAGTGGTAACTGTCACGCCTGTGGGTATTGTAGGTTGGGTCATGTATTTCGCAAATCAAGCCACCTATTCGGTGGTGGCGACCGGGGCCTCTTCGAGCTTGAAGGCACTGTGCAGAGCACGGACGCCAAGTTCGAGGTATTTCTCATCGATAACCACGGAGATTTTGATCTCAGAGGTGGAGATCATCCGAATGTTGATGCCCTCTTTTGCCAAGGCCTCGAACATGGTGCTGGCGATACCTGCGTGGGAGCGCATACCGACGCCGACCAGTGAGATCTTGACGATCTTGCTATCCCCGGCCACCTCACGCGCACCCACCTCTTTGGCGGTCTGCTTGAGCTGTTCCAGAGCGTTTTCGTAGTCGTTACGATGAACCGTGAAGGTGAAGTCGGTGGTATCGTCGGCACCGACGTTCTGGACGATCATATCGACTTCGATGTTGGCATCGCCAATCGGGCCGAGGATGCGGTAGGCCACGCCGGGTTGGTCCGGCACGCCCTGAATGGTCAGCTTGGCTTCGTCACGATTGAACGCGATACCGGAAATCAGCGCTTCTTCCATACCTTCTTCCTCATAGGTGATCAGGGTGCCGGGGCCCTCTTTCCCTTCAAAGGAGGAGAGCACGCGCAGCGGCACGTTGTACTTGCCGGCAAATTCCACCGAGCGGATCTGCAATACCTTCGAACCCAGACTGGCCATCTCAAGCATCTCTTCGAAGGTGATGCGGTTGAGGCGCCGAGCTTCGGACACCACTCGCGGGTCGGTGGTGTAAACGCCGTCCACGTCGGTGTAGATTTGACACTCATCGGCCTTGAGGGCGGCGGCCAGAGCGACGGCGGTGGTATCCGAACCGCCTCGACCGAGGGTGGTGATATTGCCGTGTTCGTCCACCCCTTGGAAGCCGGCGACAACGACCACGCGACCCTGCTCAAGGTCACCGCGGATCTTACTCTCGTCGATATCGACGATGCGCGCCTTGCTGTGTGTGCTGTCGGTCAGGATATGGACCTGTCCGCCGGTGTAGGAGCGCGCGTCGCAATCGAGCTTTTTCAGCGCCATGGAGAGCAGGGCAATGGTCACCTGCTCGCCGGTGGAGAGCAGCACATCGGACTCGCGAGCGTCCATCTCGGGGTTAATCGATTTGGCGAGATCGGTCAGTCGGTTGGTCTCACCGCTCATGGCGGAGACCACGACCACCACATCGTCGCCCCGATCGCGAAAGCCCTTGACCTTGCGCGCAACATTTTCGATGCGATCCACGGCGCCTACGGAGGTGCCGCCATATTTTTGAACAATCAGTGCCATATCAGCTTTTGTTCAGCTCTGGGAGCTTGTCTGTAAAGGGCGGTGATTAAACACTAATTTACGACAAATTTAAAGGGGTAGGCGCAAGTTAGCCGCCAATTTGTCCCTTTACCCAGCTGTTTACCGAGGCCAGCGCGGCCTCAAGCTTCTCCGGCTGTGAACCGCCGCCCTGGGCCATGTCGGGTCGACCGCCGCCTTTGCCGCCCACCTGTTCGGCAACGGCTTTGAGCAGGTCACCGGCCTTGATCCTGTCCGTGGCATCCTTGGTGACACCCGCGACCAGGCTGATCTTCTCCCCTTTGACCGTGGCCAGCAGGACCGCGGCGGTTCCCAGCTTATTCTTGAGCTGGTCGACGATGTCACGCAGCCCCTTGGGGTCGGCCCCCTCCAGGTTGGCCGCCAGCACTTTGATACCGTCAACCTCTTCGGCCTCTGAGGCGAGGTCGCTGCCCTGGCTACTGGCCAGTTTGCCCTTGAGCTGTTCAAGCTCTTTCTCCAGCTTTCGGCTACGCTCCAGGGTCTGCTGCACCTTGTTGGCCACATCCTCTCGCCCGGCCTTGACCAGTTCAGCGACGCGGTCGAGCTTCGCTTCATTGGCCTCGATCCAGTCGAGAGCGCCGTCGGCGCTCATCGCCTCGATGCGGCGCACCCCGGCGGCGACCCCCGCCTCGCCGACGATCTTGAACAGACCGATATCACCGGTGCGGGCCACATGGGTGCCGCCGCACAGTTCGATGGAGAAGTCGCCCATGGAGAGCACCCGTACCTTCTCACCGTACTTCTCGCCGAACAGCGCCATGGCACCGGCGGCCTTGGCCTCGTCGATGGCCATGATGCGGGTCTCCACCGGGAGGTTGGCGCGGATCTGCTCGTTGACCATGCGCTCAATACGCCTGAGCTCCTCGTCGGTCACCGCCTCGAAGTGGGAGAAGTCAAAGCGCAGACGTTCGGCACTTACCAGCGAGCCCTTCTGCTGTACATGCTCGCCGAGGATATTACGCAGCGCCGCGTGCAGCAGGTGGGTGGCAGAGTGGTTGTAGGCGGTGCGCTGGCGCAGCTGCGGGTCCACCTCCGCCTGTAGCTCAGCGCCGACCATGAGCTCGCCGTGGGTCACCAGGCCGATATGGACAAAGGCCTCGCCCTGTTTGTGCGTATCCTGCACCTCAAACACGACCCCGTCGGCACTCAGGCGACCGCAGTCGCCCACCTGGCCGCCGGACTCGGCATAGAACGGGGTCTTGTCGAGCACGACCATGCCACGCTCGTCGGCGGCAAGGCTATCCACCGGCTTGCCTTCACGGAACAGTGCGACCACCTTACTACGGTCATTGAGCGAGTCGTAGCCGGTAAAGTCGGTGCGGCTGTCGATCGCCAGCCCCTCGCCGTAGTCGGCATCGAAGTGGCTGGCGGCACGGGCGCGCTCACGCTGGGCTGCCATCGCCTTGTCGAAACCGGGCATATCGACGCTGAGGCCGCGCTCGCGGGCCACATCGGCGGTGAGATCCACCGGAAAACCGTAAGTATCGTAGAGCTTGAACACCGTCTCGCCCGGGATCTCCTTACCGGAGAGGCCTGCGATGGCCTCCTCCAATAGGCTCATGCCCTGGTCCAGGGTCTCGGCGAAGCGCTCCTCCTCCTGCTTGAGTATCTTCTCCACTTGGGCCTGGGTCTTGGGCAGCTCCGGGTAGGCCTCGCCCATCTGCTCGACCAGCGGCGCCACCAACTGGTGGAAGAAGCTGCCATTGATGCCCAACTTGTGGCCGTGGCGGATGGCGCGGCGGATAATTCGACGCAGCACATAGCCCCGGCCCTCGTTGGCGGGGATTACCCCGTCGGTGACGAGGAAGGCACAGGAGCGGATGTGGTCGGCGACGACCTTGAGGGAGTTGTTCTCCAGATCATCAGTACCGGCCAGTTTGGCCGTCGCATTGATCAGCGCCTGGAATAGATCGATCTCGTAGTTGGAGTGGACCCCCTGCAGCACCGCGGCGAGGCGCTCCAGCCCCATGCCGGTGTCGACCGAGGGCTTGGGCAGCGGCTGCATGCTGCCGTCCTTATCCCGGTCGTACTGCATAAAGACCAGATTCCAGATCTCGATGTAGCGGTCGCCGTCCTCCTCGGGAGTACCGGGCGGACCGCCGGCCACGCTGGGGCCGTGATCATAGAAGATCTCGGTGCAGGGGCCGCAGGGGCCGGTGTCGCCCATGGACCAGAAGTTGTCGCTGTCGTACTTCTTGCCGCCGGGCTTGTCGCCGATGCGGGTAAAGCGGTCCGCGTCGACGCCGATCTCCTTGAGCCAGATATCGGCCGCCTCATCGTCCTCTTCGTAGACGGTCACCCACAGCTTCTCCGCCGGCAGGCCGCAGGTATCGGTAAGGAACTCCCAGGCGAAGTTGATCGCATCGCGCTTGAAGTAGTCACCGAAGCTAAAGTTGCCCAGCATTTCGAAGAAGGTGTGGTGGCGGGCGGTGTAGCCGACGTTTTCCAGGTCGTTGTGCTTGCCGCCGGCGCGCACGCAGCGCTGCACCGAGGTGGCTCGGCTATAGGGGCGCTGGTCCTGCCCGGTGAACACATCCTTGAACTGCACCATACCGGCGTTGGTAAAGAGCAGTGTCGGGTCGTTGCCGGGCACCAGCGGGCTGGTGGGCACCACCTCGTGGCCCTTGCCGGCGAAAAAGTCCAAGAATGCCTTGCGAATCGCTGCGCTGCTTTTCATTCAATTACCCGAAATTGCTGGTTGTGGATCGTTGTCTCAATCGCCCGTCGCCTCGGTGATCTGCTCATGGCTGAAACCGCGGTAGAGCATAAAGCGTTGGCGTTTGGCCCGCGCCTTCCTATCACCAGGCGGCTCGTTGCCGTATTTCTTGCGGTAGACCGCGGCGGCCAGCGCGAACCAGTCGACCTCGCCCTCCGCTTCTGCGCGGCGAAAGGCCTCGCTGATGAGATCGTCTTCGACCCCGCGCTCACGCAGTTCGGCGGCGATACGCTGCGGGCCGTAGCCCTTCTGGCTGCGCTGGCGCAGATAGGCCTCGGCAAAGCGTTCGTCGCTCTGCAGCCGCTCGCTTGCCAGCCGGGCCAGTGCCGCCTCGACCGCTTCGACGGCGTAGCCGCGGGCGGCAAGCTTGGTCGCCAACTCCCGCGCCGAGTGCTCACGCCGGGCCAGCAGGCCCACCGCCGCCTGGTAGGCGTCGACTTCACTCACCGGCAGCCACCGGGAAGTGTCGGGCGCAAAGAGCCGTAGTGTAATGCAATCGGCACAAAATGTGGTGCGAAAATCGCCATCAATACCGCTCCCGCGAAGAGATCGGGGCAATGCGGAGGCTACTCTCCCCCATCACGCCTCGGCCTTCTCCGCCGACGCCTCCTTCTTATCCTCCGCCGGCTTTGCACTCGGGAGCAGCTCACTGCGGATGCGCCCCTCGATATCGGCGGCGATCTCCGGATTCTCTTTGAGGAAGTTGCGCACGTTGTCCTTGCCCTGGCCGATGCGGTCGCCGTTGTAGCTGTACCAGGCGCCGGACTTGTCGACGATGTTGAGCTTGACGCCCATGTCGATGATCTCGCCCTCGCGGGAGATCCCCTCGCCGTAGAGGATATCGAACTCGGTCTGTTTGAACGGCGGGGCCACCTTGTTCTTCACCACCTTGACGCGGGTCTCGTTGCCGACCACCTCGTCGCCCTTTTTGATGGAACCGATACGGCGGATATCCATGCGAACCGAGGAGTAGAACTTGAGCGCGTTACCGCCGGTGGTGGTTTCGGGGGAGCCGAACATCACACCGATCTTCATACGGATCTGGTTGATAAAGATCACCAGCGTGTTGGAGCGCTTGATGTTGGCGGTGAGCTTGCGCAGCGCCTGGGACATCAGGCGCGCCTGCAGGCCGACGTGGGAGTCGCCCATATCGCCCTCGATCTCCGCCTTGGGGGTCAGCGCCGCCACCGAGTCGACCACCACCACATCGATGGCACTGGAGCGGACCAGCATGTCGGCGATCTCCAGCGCCTGCTCGCCGGTGTCGGGCTGGGAGACCAGCAGTTCGTCCACATCCACGCCCAGTTTCTCGGCGTACTGCGGGTCGAGCGCATGCTCGGCGTCGACGAAGGCGCAGGTACCGCCCGCCTTCTGCGCCTCGGCCACCACCTGCAGGGTCAGGGTGGTCTTGCCGGACGACTCCGGGCCGTAGACCTCGACCACCCGCCCCTTGGGCAGACCACCGATACCCAGCGCCACATCCAGCCCAAGCGAGCCGGTGGAGATCGCCTCAATGTTGCGCACCACGCTCTCGTCGCCCATGCGCATCACAGAGCCCTTGCCGAACTGCTTTTCAATCTGTCCCAGTGCAGCGGATAACGCCTTTTTCTTCTGCTCGTCCACGGTCCTACTCCTCAAGTCGGGTTATTCAACGGGTTGCATCGCTATGCTTGAGGGGAAATCTAGCTTATACATTTTCATGTGTCAATATTTTTTATCACCTAGACATATTTTACTTTGAGTTTGTTTTTATATATATTTCCGACGCAATAGCAACGACGGGCAGGAGCGGCGATGACACCGCTGAACAAGACACAGCAGAAGATGGTTGACGAGATGAAGTGGGCCACCCGGCAGCGCCTCCAGTACATTGAGGTGCGGGCCTTCTACTGCGGCGTGGTCAGCCGCAACGATGTGGCGCGCGCCTTCGGCATCTCCGATGCCGCCGCCACCAAGGATTTCGGTCTCTACGGTCGACTCGCGCCCGACAACCTCATCTACAAACAGCAACTGTTCGGATATATCCCGGGCCCCGACTTCGCCCCCGTCATCGCCGAACTTGACCCGGCCAGGGTGCTGCCGCTGTTCGCCCACAACCTTACCGGCATGAACGGCCCCTACGGCGATGAGCTGGTCTTTGGCATCCCCACCGAGCGACTCCCTATCCCCGCCCGTCTGCCTGACCGGGAAATCACCGCCCAGGTGCTACGCGCCGTGGCGCAACAGAAAAAGTTGCTGCTGCACTACCGCTCCCTCTCCGACCGCGACAGCGACGAGGCCCGGATCATCGAGCCCCACTCCCTGGCCCACAACGGCCTGCGCTGGCACATCCGCGCCTACAGCGAGGAGACCTTCGATTTTCGGGATTTTGTACTCTCGCGCATAGCCGCGGCGCAGATGGTGGATGAGCCGGCGGAGTCGAGCGCCGAGTTCGATGAGGATTGGGTGGAGACGCTACAGCTGGAATTGATACCCCACCCGGGGCTACCGGAGAAGAAGCGGCTCAACCTGCTGATGGATTACGGCGCGAGCGACGGCATGATCACCATTGAAGTCCGCCGTGCCCTGTTCGGTTACCTGTTACAGCAACTGGGCGTGGACACCAGCCCCGATCACTCCCGCAACCCGCACGCCTACCAGCTCATCGTCGCCAACCGGGAGGAGGTCGAACCATTTGCGGAGTGGGCGTTCAAATAAGTTCCAAGTTTAAAGTTTCAAGAAGCGCATTCTATTTCCGGACAGTTCGTAGGCCAGGCTGCCCCGTCCGGGGGCACATGCGGCGATACCATAGCGATGCCTGGCGTAGGTGACAGCTTCGCTCTGCACGGCTGCCTGGCGCCTGTGCTACAGCTGACTCCTTGCAAATTCGCGCACATTCAACTTTCAACTTTCAACTTTGGACCCAACCCCCACTCCCGCAGGATCTGATAATGCACCCCCTCCGGTCGCGTCTCCGAGGCGACCAACACAAACCGGTCCACCAGCCACTTCAGCGGCTCTGCCACTGTTTGCGGCGGGGCACGATGCGCCTTGCGCACCAAGGTTATATGGGGGCGGAAGGGGCGTCGCTCCGACTCAAGCCCGCCCTGCCCCATCGCTTCGTACAGGGCGTTCACCAGCGCGGCCAGCCCCGGCTCAACCTGCTCGCTTCCCAGCCAGAGCACACGCGGTCGGGGCCAAAAGCCCAGGCGGTCCAGTGTGAGGGTAAAAGGGGCGAGCTTGAATTGATCGACATGGCCAGTGAGACTGTCCCGGGTTTGGCTGTCGACGCTGCCGAGAAAGGCCAACGTCAGATGCAGGTTTTCCCGACGGACCGGGCGACCGCCGCAACCACGCAGCAGGGGCCGGTAGGCTTGCAGCTGTTCGCGCTCCTTGTCACCCGGCCAGAGGGCGAAGAAGAGGCGCTGCCTCTGCCGGTCAGCCATCGATCCTCCGCAACACCCCCTCCAGGGCGTGCTGCACCGCCTGGCGCCTGACCTGTTCCCGATCCCCATCGAAACAACAGCGCTCCGCCTGCGGCGCCTCGCCCCGCCGACACCAGCCGAACCAGACCGTGCCCAACGGTTTCTCGGCGCTGCCGCCGCCGGGACCGGCGATACCGCTGATGGCCAGGCTCAATCGGGCCCGGCTGTGGCGCAGGGCCCCCTCGGCCATCTCGAGGACCGTCTGCTCGCTGACGGCCCCATAGGCCTCCAACGTCACCGCCTTCACCCCCAGCATCTCCCGCTTCGCCGCATTGGTATAGGTGACAAAGCCTCGCTCAAACCAGGCAGAGCTACCCGGCAGATCGGTGCAGACCTTCGCCACCCAGCCGCCGGTACACGACTCCGCCGCAGCCAGCATCCCGCCCGTGGCACCAAGGCGCTCAGCCACCGCCATCGCCGTAGATTTCAGAGTATTTTCATCGGGACTACCCATGGCGGCCCGTCTCATCTATTATTGGATCCACTCTATAACTCCTGCTGAATGGCTCTTACGGCAAGTATGGAAATCTCGCGCAACCTAATCAATCCCCAGTCACCCGGCACACAAGACCGTGCGGCAGCCGAACGCGCCGCCGAGGCG
This sequence comes from Pseudomonadota bacterium, assembly GCA_051747405.1. Lineage (GTDB taxonomy): Bacteria > Pseudomonadota > Gammaproteobacteria > Thiohalomonadales > Thiohalomonadaceae > JAPHTQ01. The sequence continues at coordinate 17,199 of JBNJGC010000012.1, read as the reverse complement.
CGGCGTTACGCCGAGGCGACACAGAGTGCGGCGCAAAACCGGACCGTGGAGCTGCTACGCCGCAACGAGGGGACGCCGCGCAGCGATCGGGTAGAGAGCAAGGATAACGTCGACTACGGAGAGATGCTGCAGCAGGCCCGGCGCGGGATGGCCGAAGGGGGCTACCGACCGGTCAGCCCCGCCGCCCGTGAGCCACTGGCGGTGCAGCGCGCCCTGGATGCCTACCAGGGTAACGCCCGCGAAGGCGCCTATGCCGATGTGGAGCTGCTGCCGCGGGTGGATCGTTACGTCTGATCGGGCTTTGCCGGCGCGATCTGGACGATACGCACCCCAAGCTCAAACCGGCCCGGCACCGTACTGCTCACCCGCATCACCTCGCAGGTAGCCTGCAACGGCGGCACGATCGCCTGCTCCGGTCGCACATCCACCTCCAACATCGTCCCCTCGGGCACCTCCACCTGACCTAACACCAACAGACCCGAGGCGCTCAGGTCCTTGGCCGTCCCCTGATGGAGCTGCGACTCCCCCTGGACACGAAAGGTCATCGGACACTCCACCTCCATGCGCATGAAATCCCGCTTCTCCGAATAGTCCCCGCGAAACAGCATGGTCACTCTCCTGGCCGATTGATGGTTCATAGGTAACAGACACCCGCCAAGTCCGCAAGCACAACCATCACACTTTTCGTTCCGTCAATCTGGTCGGCAAAAGCGGTTTTCCGATACACTTGTGCGGATGAGCCAAAACGACAAAAAGACCTCCCCCGCCAGCGGCCACACGCCGATGATGCAGCAGTTCCTGCGCATCAAGGCGGAGTTTCCCCATATGCTTCTGTTTTACCGCATGGGGGATTTCTACGAGCTGTTCTACGACGACGCCAAGCGCGCCGCCGAACTGCTGGATATTACCCTCACCGCCCGCGGCAGTTCCGCCGGCGAGCCGATCCCGATGGCGGGAGTGCCTTACCACTCTGTCGAGGGCTACCTGGCCCGGCTTATCCGCCTCGGCGAGTCGGTGGCGATCTGCGAGCAGATCGGCGACCCGACCGCCAGCAAGGGGCCGGTGGAGCGCAAGGTGGTGCGCATCGTCACCCCCGGCACCGTCACCGACGAGGCGCTGCTGGAGGAGCGGCGCGACAACCTAATCAGCGCCCTCGCCGCCGAGGGCGACCACTACGGCCTGGCCACGCTGGATCTCACCAGCGGACGCTTCAGTGTGCAGGAGTTTAACGGCGACGAGGCGCTGGCCGCCGAGCTGGAGCGGCTGCGTCCGGTGGAGCTGCTCCACCCGGAGGGTCACGCCCCCGACACCCGCTGCAGCCGCAAATCGCTGCCCCCCTGGCACTTCGAACACGACAGCGCCGAGCGGCTGCTGTGCCGGCAGTTCGGTACCCGGGATCTGAGCGGTTTCGGCTGCGAGGCGCTCACCCTCGCCGTCGGCGCCGCCGGGGCACTGCTGCAATATGTGCAAGACACCCAACGCACCGCCCTGCCCCACTTGCGCGGCCTCAGCGTGGAGCAGCGCGACAACGCCGTGCTGCTGGATGCGGCCAGCCGCCGTAACCTGGAGCTGGAGATCAACCTCGGCGGCGACAACCGCCGTACCCTGGCCGGGGTAATGGACCGCACCGCCACCCCCATGGGCAGCCGCCTGCTGCGCCGCTGGATCAACCGCCCGCTGCGTGACCGGGCTCGCCTGTCGGCCCGGCAGCAGACCATCACCACTCTGCTGGAGCGGGATCTGTTCGAGCCACTGCGCGAACAGCTTCAGGGGATCGGTGATATCGAGCGCATATTGAGCCGCATCGCCCTCAAATCGGCCCGCCCGCGCGACCTGACCCAGCTGCGTACCGCCCTAGGGCGACTGCCGGCACTGCATGAGCAACTTGCAGAGGTTGATACCCCGCTGCTTGGCGATCTGAGCGAGCGCATCGCCACCTACCCGCAGACCCACGCACTGCTTGAGCAAGCGATCATCGAGGAACCCCCGGTGCTCATCCGCGACGGCGGCGTGATCGCCGCCGGCTACGACCCGGAGCTGGACGAGCTGCGCGGTATCCGCGAGAACGCCGGTCAGTTCCTGCTCGATCTGGAGGCACGGGAGCGCGAGCGCAGCGGCATCCCCACCCTCAAGGTGAGCTACAACAAGGTCCACGGCTACTACATCGAAGTGACCAAGGCGCAGAGCGACAAGGTGCCCGAGGACTATATCCGCCGCCAGACCCTCAAAGCCGCCGAGCGCTACATCACCCCCGAACTCAAGGGCTTCGAGGATAAAGCGCTCAGCGCTGCCGAACGGGCCCTGGCACGGGAGAAGGCGCTCTACGAGCAGCTACTCGACACCCTCTGCGCCGAACTGGGCGAGCTGCAACAGAGCGCCGCCGCCCTGGCCGAGCTCGACGCCCTGAACAACCTGGCCGAGCGGGCCGATGCGCTCAACCTCGCCTGCCCCGAGCTGAGCGACACGCCCGGGCTAGCGATCCGCGGTGGCCGCCACCTGGTGGTGGAACAGACCCTGGAGGCGCCCTTCGTCCCCAACGACATGCTGATGGACGATGAGCGGCGCATGCTGCTCATCACCGGGCCCAACATGGGCGGCAAATCCACCTACATGCGCCAGGCCGCGCTCATCGTACTACTGGCACATATCGGCAGCCACGTCCCCGCCGAGAGCGCGCGGATCGGCCCGGTGGACCGCATCTTCACCCGCATCGGCGCCTCGGACGACCTGGCCACCGGTCGCTCCACCTTCATGGTAGAGATGACCGAGACGGCCAATATCCTCAACAACGCCACCGCCCAGAGCCTGGTGCTGATGGATGAGATCGGTCGCGGCACCTCCACCTTCGACGGCATGTCGCTGGCCTGGGCCTGCGCCCGCCACCTGGCTACCGAGCTGCGTGCCTTCACCCTCTTCGCCACCCACTATTTCGAGCTGACCACGCTGCCCGAAACCCTGCCCGGAGTGGTCAACGTCCATCTGGACGCCGCCGAGCACGGCGAGCAGATCATCTTCATGCACGCAATCAAGGAGGGCCCGGCCAACCAGAGCTACGGCCTGCAGGTCGCCCAGCTGGCCGGTGTGCCACGCCCGGTGGTGAAGCAGGCACGGGAGAAGCTGTTTGAACTGGAGAGCAGCAGCGCCGCCCAGAGCGACAACAGCGAACCCCAGCTGGGGCTGTTCCAGCCTGCCCCGCCGACACACCCGCTTGTCGATGCGGTGGCGGAGCTCGACCCCGACAGCATGAGCCCACGCCAGGCACTCGACACCCTCTACCGCCTGCGCACCCTGCTGGAGTAGCCTGCGCCTATAAGACACAGACCCCGCCCTGCGACTCAGGGCGCCACCTCCCCCCGACCAGAAGGACCGAACCATGCAAGAGTCGCAACAGGATGAGCAACACGCCCTCCAGTGGCGCCGCACCAAGATCATCGCCACCCTCGGCCCCGCCAGCGCCAGCCGCACGAAAATCCGCCAGCTGGTGAATGCGGGCGTCGATGTGGTCCGGCTCAACCTCTCCCACGGCGATCACGACAGCCACCGCAAACTCTTCACCGAGGTGCGGCAAGCGGGCAAGCGCAGCGGACGCCACATCCCCATCCTCATGGACCTGTGCGGTCCCAAGACACGGGTGGGCCGTTTCAGCAACGGCCCCATCGAACTGGAGCCCGATCAGGAGGTGGTGGTCACCACCCGCCCGGTCAACGGCCATGCCGCCCTTATCCCCTCCCAGTACCGCAAACTGCACCAGGACATGCAGCCCGGTGAGCGTATCCTGCTCGACGACGGTCAGATGGAGCTACTGGTCGCGCGCATCGAGGAGCAGAACATCCACTGCACGGTGATCCACGGCGGCACACTGCACGACAACAAGGGGATGAACCTGCCCGACACCGCCCTCTCGGTCAGCGCCTTTACCCGCAAGGACCGGGAGGACGCCGCCTTCGCCGTTGAAATGGGGGCCGACTTTCTCGCCCTGAGCTTCGTGCGCAGTGCCGCCGAGGTGGAGACCCTGCAACGCTACTTGAAAAAACAGCAGAGCGAGATCCCGGTGATCGCCAAGATCGAAAAACCCGAGGCGATGACCGAGATCGAGGCGATCATGCAGCAGGCCTACGGCATCATGATCGCCCGCGGCGACCTGGGTATCGAACTGCCCGCCGAACAGGTGCCATTGATCCAGCGTGACCTCATCCAGCTGGCCCGGCGTCACAACAAACCTGTCATCGTCGCCACACAGATGCTCGAATCGATGACCCAACACAGCCGCCCCACCCGTGCCGAGGTGGGGGATGTGGCCACCGCCGCCCTCTCCAGCAGCGATGCGGTGATGCTCTCCGGCGAGACCGCCAACGGCCTGCACCCGCTGGAAGCGGTCACCACCATGGACCGCATCCTGCGCGAGATGGAGCGCTACCAGTGGCAGCGCCAGTGCTTCGGCGAACCGGTGGACCACCTCGGCAGCGACAGCGACAGCGTGCGCAAAGCCATCGCCCGCGCCGCCACCGGCCTGGCATCTCAGCTGAGCCTGCGGGGAATCATCATCCCCACCCGCACCGGCCTGACCGCACGGATCATCGCCGCCGCCCGCCCCATCTCCCCCTGCCTCGGCGTCGGCTCACGGCAGGATATCTGCCGCCAGCTGGCCCTGCACTGGGGCATCGTCCCCATCCTGGTGGACGAGCAGACCACCCACAACTGGCGTAAACTGAGCGAACACATCGCCGACAGCCACGCCCTCAACCTCGACGGCAGCAGTGTCCTACTGATCTCCGGCTTCAACGAAGACCCACAGCTGAGTGAGCCGGCGATGAAGATACTCAGCCTGGAGGAGTAAAGGTCAACCAACGGGAGGCCCCATGCAACAGCTGCTCATCCTGCGCCACGCCATCGCCCTCGACCGCGACGAAGCGGCCCGACAGGGGCTGAGCGATGCCGAGCGCCCCCTCACCCCGAAGGGCGAGCGCCGTATGGCGCAGGTAGCCACCAGCCTGCAAAGCCAGCTGGAGCGACCGGCGCTGATACTCAACAGCCCCCTGCTGCGAGCACGCCAAACAGCCGAGCTCCTTGCCCGGCGATACCCGGGGGTACGCCGGCAAACGTGCAAAGCGCTTAGCCCCGGCACACCCCCGACCGAACTCATTGACGCCCTGGCGAAATACGAATACCACGGGCCTCTGGTGCTGACCGGTCACGAGCCCGATCTCAGCACCCTCATCGCTCTGCTAGTCTTCGGAGAAGAGTGCGCCAATATTCAGCTGAAAAAGGCCGGCGCCGCCCTGTTGACCTTCACCAAACCGATCGACCGCGGTCGTGCCACGTTGGAGTGGCTACTCCTACCGACAGCTGACAAAACAGTGAGCGTGAGTATGGATGCAAAGACACCAGCCCTGAACCAAACCGGCATCGAGCCGGGGCTTGAGCGACTGCTGCGTGAAAAGCGTCAGGCCATTGACCGGGAGAGCGAACGCTTTGTCCAGATAGGGGATGCCGAGGCGCTGCACGACCTGCGCGTAGCGATGCGCCGACTGCACAGCCTGTTCGTCGCTTTCGCCCCGGCCATGGACAGCAAGGCTGCCTTTCCCACCGAGCTAAAGCGACTGTTGAAAGAGACCAACCACGCCCGCGATCTGGAGGTCACCCTCGCCCTCCTGCGCGGGCAGCAGCTCGGCCTGGATTGGCTGGAAACGCGGTGGCAACAGGAGCTGGAGCAGGAGTACCAACGTCTGCGCGACACTCTGCCGCCGGCCTGGTACGCACTCGCCCCGGCACTGGAGCAGCCGGCCACCCTGATCCGCCCCCACCTCCCCGGCCAACAGCTAGGCCCCCTGGCCGCCCAACTGCTCAAACGGCACGGCAAACAGCTGAACAAGCGGCGGAAAAAGCTCTGCGCCGAGTGGGCTGACAAGCCGGCCCACAAAACCCGCATCGTCGGCAAACAGGTACGCTACCTACTCGAGCCCTTCGCCGCTGAGTGTAACCGTTGCAGCAAAGCGGTCAAACGGCTCAAGGGCTTTCAGGATTGGCTCGGCGACTACCACGACGTGGTGGTGTTGCGGGCGAAGCTGAAGACCCTCCTGCCCGAAACGGACGCGAGACAACGGCAACAGCTCAAGCAGGCACGCAAACAGCTCGACAGGCAGCGCCGGGCACTGAAAAAACGCTACCTGAAACGCTACTGCAACAAGCAGTTACAACGGGGTCTGCGCAAAGCCCGCAAGGCGCTGGTGTCCTGACCAAAAGCCACAGAGATGTTTTAATAGCCCCTGGTAAAGAGACCGGACAACGCAACTTGACCCACGACGCCCACAACAAGCTGACCCTGCTCCCCTACGCCGACGACCCGCTGGCACACTTGGCCGAGCGGCTGCTGCGCGAACAGCAGGATTCACTTCCCCGCCTGGAACAGGTCACCGTGCTCCTCCCGGACCAGCAAGAGGCGCCGCGACTGCGGCGGCTGCTGCTGGAGGGGGCGGCCAGCCGGGGGCACCATGCACTGCTCGGCCCGCGCATCGACGCTTGGCGCAGCTGGCTTGCCGCCCACGAAGTGGAGGGCGCCGCCACCGCCAGCGACTACCGACGCGAGCTCATCCTCCTCCAGGCACTGCGCCAGCACAGCAGCCTGTTCGGTGAGGGCAACCTCTGGGCCCTTGCCGACAGCCTGCTGACCCTGTTCGATGAGCTGACCCTGAGTCGTATCGAACTCCCAGCCAACCTGGACGCCTTCACCCACCAGGTGGCGAATGGTTACGGTCTGGACAGTGGGCAGGTTGAGGCACTGGAGCGGGAGGCGCAGCTGGTCCACACCCTCTGGCACGCCTGGCACCAGGAGCTACAGCAGCGCGGCTTGATGGATCGCAACACCCGCCAGCTGCTACAGCTGGGGGCCAGCGTCCAATCTGCCGATACTCAACCGCTCTACCTGCTGCTCCCGCCGCTCACCAGCGAGGCCGAATGCGCCTGGTTGGACAAAATGGTCAACGACCGCGGGGCACAGCTTCTGCTACACGGCCACTACGCCGGTCCTCCGCCACAGCCCTACCATCCGGAATACCCGCTACAGCGCATGCTCCAGCGGCTCGGCGCCGGTGAGAGCCGCTGTGGCCCCACGGATGATCGCGCCCGCTTTCTCGATGCGGTCTACGCCCCCGGCGATGACGCCTCACCCCCCCTCAGCGAGCGAGCCGCCGCCTTCGCCGTCACCCAACCTCAGAGCCCCCTTGCCGGCAAGCTGGAGATATTCAGCGCCGAGAACGACGAAGAGGAGGCCCATGCGGTGGAGCTCCAGGTACGGCGCTGGTTGCTGGCGGGGCGGCAACGTATCGGCATCGTCACCGAGAACCGGCGTCTGGCCCGCCGTGTGCGCGCCCTGCTCGAGCGCGCCGGGGTTCCGCTGGAGGATGGTGCCGGCTGGGCCCTCTCCACCACCAGCGCCGCCGCGGTCCTGGAGCGCTGGCTGCAGTGCGTCGAGGAGGACTTCCCCCACCAGGCCATGCTCGATCTGCTCAAATCCCCCTTCTTCTGCCACGCCTCGCAAAGGGAGCGGCACCTGGCCGAGGTTTTCCGCCTGGAGCAGGACGTGGTGCTGCACGAAAACATCGGCAGCGGCCTCCAGCGCTACCGCCAGCACCTGCGCTATCGCCAGGATCGGCTCCGGACCACCAGCCCCGATCTCGCCGCCGGACTCGAACCGGTGGCCGCGCTGCTGGAACGCCTGAGCGAGACGGCGGCCCCCCTGCAGCAGGCGCTTGCAAGCGATCTGGATGCCGGTGAGCGGCTCGATACCCTGCTGCACAGCCTGGCGGCGATCGGCATCACCCCCCAGCTGGCCGATGACGACGCCGGGATGCGGCTGTTGGAGGAGATGCAGAAGATGGCCCAGGCGGTGCACCAAGAGCCCCAGACAATGAGCTGGCTGGAGTTTCGCAACTGGCTCGGACGAAGCTTCGAGCGCTACAGCTTCCAGCCCCCGGCCACCAGCGGCGCGGTCAGTCTCACCGCCCTGGCGCAGACCCCGCTAGCACACTTCGACGGCCTGATCCTCGCCGGCGTCGAGCGCGAGCACCTGCCGGGTGGCGCCGGCGTCACCCCCTTCTTTAACGATGCGGTGCGGCGCGAACTGGGCCTGCCGGTGGCCGACGAGCAGCTTGCCGTGCGCTACCACCTCTTTCGCCGCCTGCTGGAGGCGGCACCGCAACTGCTGCTCACCCATCGGGCGCACAACGGCGACGAGGCGATCCCCCCCAGCCCCTGGCTGGAGCTGCTGCAGGCCTTCCACCGGCTGGCCTACGGTGGAGAGCTCAAGGCCGACACACTCAGCCGCCTGTTGGCCGATGAACGCACCCGCGTGGTCAACCGCGAGCGCCCACTACCGGCGGCGCAGCGCATGCCGCGCCCCGCCCTGCCCGCGGCCCTTTTGCCGCAGCGCTACTCCGCCTCGGCCTATCAGCAGCTCATCGACTGCCCTTACCAGTTCTTCGCCGCCCGCGGGCTGGGGCTGGCCGCCCCGGAGAGCATTCGCGAGGCGCTGGAAAAATCGGACTACGGCCAGCGTGTGCACCGCTGTCTCGAGGCGCTGCACAGCGACGTCCGCAACCTGCCCGGCCCCTACAGCGGTGGCTGGGAACCGCGACGCCGCCGGGAGATCATCGCCCTACTCGAACAGATCAGCCACACCGTATTCGCCCGCGACCTGGAGGACAACTTCCTCCATCGCGGCTGGCTCCAGCGCTGGCTGGAACAGGTACCCGGATATGTCGACTGGCAACTGGAGCACGCCTCCCACTGGCGTGTCGAGGCGGTAGAGCAGCAGGTCAGCCGCGACGATCTCGCCCCCGGCCTGACCCTCCACGGTCGGCTCGACCGCAGCGACAGCGATGGCGAACAACTCGCCATCATCGACTACAAGACCGGTCGCTACGCCAAGGCGCCTGAGGTGCTCAGCGGCGAGAAGATCCAGCTCCCCTTCTACGCCCTGCTGGCGCAGAATCCACAGCGACCGGTGGCGCGGGTGGAGTACCTTTCGCTGGACGAGAAGCGGGTACAGAGCAGAAGCGCACTTGAGGGCGAAACCCTGGAGGCACTGACGCAACAGAACCTACAGCGCCTGAACTCACTGCAACAGGCCATGGCCGGCGGCCAGGGGCTCCCCGCCTGGGGTGACGATGAGACCTGCCAATACTGCCCGATAGGGGGTGTCTGCCGCCGTCAGAGCTGGCAGGAGGAGAGAGCAGGCATAACGGAACAGCGGTGAGCAATTACCCCGCACCAATAAAAAAGCGGCCCGGTTTTCACCGCGCCGCTTGATTCTATCCCTCCTGGCATCCTGCCATCGACGATCTCCCTGATCGCCACGTCCCTCACAGGGAAGCCCTCTCCCGTCATTGGTTGTTGTTCCTTATCACTTCCGTGTCACGCCGCCTCCAGCGACGCCGAATCCCTGTAACATCCGTTGTGCAACTCCCTGTTGAGAAGAAGCTTAACAAACCTACACGATGCGGCAACCGGGCCCGGCGCGTAGGAAACCCTGTAGTCGCCACGACGAAGATCGACAAATTCCTGTTAATACAACACATTAAACCCAATCACCCCATAAAGACACAGTCTTTCGACGACACGCTTTGACAGCTTTGTCCTACAAACTGATCAGGATTTTCCTACACGCAAATCCCGGTTTACCGCCGCCCCCGGTAGCAGTATGATTTTTCGATGAGCAGACAACCCAGCCCCAGCACCCCCCACATCAACGCCACCGTCATGGCCTCGGCCGGCACCGGCAAAACCTACATGCTAATCAATCGCCTGGTGCGCCTGCTGCTGGCGGGTGCCCGCCCGGAGGCGATCCTGGCCATCACCTTCACCCGCAAGGCGGCTGCGGAGATGCAGAGTCGCCTGGGCGAACGGCTTTTTGCCCTGGCCTCGGCCGAGGCGGACGAGCTGAATCAACGCCTGCGTGAGATGGGGGTGGAGGTCACCCCGCAGGTGGCCGAACGTGCCCGCTCCCTCTATGAGACGCTGCTACGCAGCCGCTTTACGGTCCGCACCACCACCTTTCACGCCTTCTGCCAGGAGATCCTGCTGCGTTTTCCCCTTGAGGCCGACGTACCTCCGGGGTTCGAGCTGCTCGAGAGCAGCGCCGAACTGGTGCAGGCGGCGCGAGATCTGCTGGTCGCCGAGGCCAGCGCCGCACCCGACGGTGAACTGGCCGGAGCTCTGCACCGACTGCTCGACTACTGCGGCGGACTGGATGGGCTACAGCGCGCCCTGGGCACCTTCCTCAGCCACCGGGGTGACTGGTGGGCCTACACCGAGGCGGCGCCACAACCACTCGAGTTCGCCCGCCAAGCGCTGCGACAGCAGCTGGGCGTCAGCGAGCGGGATGACCCTCGCGCGGCGCTGTTCAGTACAGAGCGTATGCAGCAATTGGCCGAATTTACCGAACTGCTCATGCGCCACCCGATCAAGAGCAACCTCCAGGCGGCAGAGGCGCTGGCCACCGCACGCAACCACGAACTCGAACCGGGCGAACGGTTCAGCGCCTGCCGCGAGGCCTTTTTGACACAAAAAGACGAGCTTCGTGTGCGCAAGGCCTCCAAGACCCAGGAGAAGAAGATGGGCCCCGAGGGCGAGGCGCGTTTTCTGCAACTCCACCAAGCCCTTGGCGAGGCGGTGCTGGAGACGCTGGATCGCCTGCTCGCCCTGGAGGCGGTCCAGGCCGCCGACGCCTGGTACCTGGCCGGTGTGCGGCTGCTGCACCACTACCAGCAACTCAAACAGGAGCGGCGCGTACTCGACTTTACCGATCTGGAGTGGCGCGCCTACCGCCTGCTGAGCCACGCCGACAACGCCCTGTGGGTGCAGTACAAGCTCGATCAGCGCATCGACCACCTGTTGGTGGACGAGTTCCAGGACACCAACCCGACCCAATGGCGGCTGTTGCTACCGCTGCTGCAGGAGATGGCCGCCGGCCAGAGCGAGCAGCTGCGCAGCGTCTTTTTGGTGGGGGACGCCAAACAGTCCATCTACCGGTTCCGACGCGCCGAACCACGCCTGTTCCAGGCCGCCCACCACTGGCTCGCCGATCACCTCGCCGCCGAGACCTTCCCGCTGCACACCTCCTGGCGCTCGGCGCCGACGATCATGCAGTGCGTCAACCGGGTGTTCGACCAGCACGGCCCACAAGCGGGCGTGTTGCGGGATTTCACTCGCCACGACACCAACCTGGGCAACCTCTGGGGCCGCGTCACTGTGCTGCCACTGATCCTCCACCACGAACAGGGGGAGGAGCAGAGCCCGGCGAGCGCTCTGCGTGATCCGCTACAACAACCGCGCCCCGAGCAGGGAGACGACGCCTATGAGCGTGAAGGGGCGCAGATCGCCGCGGCCATCGAAACGCTGATCCACTCCGGCACGACCCTCGGTGAGGGGGAGAAGGCGCATCCGGTGGGCTACGGCGATATCATGATCCTGGTGCGCAAACGCAGCCACACCGGCTACTACGAGGAGGCGCTGCGCCAGCGCGGCATCCCCTACCTCGGCGCCGAACGGGGCACACTGCTCAACAGCCTGGAGGTGAGCGATATGGTCGCCCTGCTCGAGCTGCTGTTCACCCCTTACAACAACCTCTCCCTGGCGACGGTGCTGCGCAGCCCACTGTTCAGTTGCAGCGACAGCGATCTCACCCGCCTGGCCGCCAACGGCAGGGGGGGCTGGTACCAGCGGCTCCAGGCTCTGGCCGAGACCGCCGCCCCCGGTGAGCCGCTGGCAGAGGCGGCCACTACCCTGGCGCGGTGGCACCAGTTGGCCGGCAAAATACCGATCCACGATCTGCTGGATCGCATCTTCTGCGAGGGTAATGTCCTTGAGCGCTACCGCGCCGCCTTTCCGCCCCATCTGGCGGGTCGCGCCGTGGCCAACCTGACCCGCTTTCTGGAGCTGGCCCTGGAGGTCGACAGCGGACGCTACCCCAGCCTGGGCCACTTTCTGGCCCGCCTCGCCAGTCTGCGCGACGACAGCGACGAGGCCCCGGATGAGGCACCGGCGGCGGGCAGTAGCGAGCGAGTGCGTATCCTCACCATCCACGCCGCCAAGGGGTTGGAAGCGCCGGTGGTGTTTCTTGCCGACAGCGCCGTCGGCGACTCCCCCGACAAGGCCTACCGCGCCTTGGTGAACTGGCCGCCCGAGGCTCCTCGACCGGAGCGTTTTCTCCTGGTGGGCAAGGCACAGCAGCAGCCCGCGGCGGTGCGTCAGCTGCTGGATGAGGAGAGCCGAGAGCAGGAGCGCGAGTCGGCCAACCTGCTCTACGTCGCCCTGACCCGTGCCCGCCAGCTGCTCTACATCAGCGGCGTCAAGCCGCGCCGAGGTGAGGCGGTGGGCTGGTACGGTCTGCTGCGCCAAGCCCTCGATCCGCTCGATGCGTGCGACGCCGGGGAGGCCTGCACACTCGAGACCGGCACCCCGCCCGCCCCACTGTCCAGGCCCGATGCCCCGCCGCCCCCCGAGCAGACGCCGGACCCGGCCCTCTCGCGAGCGCTGCGGCTCGAACCGCCACAGCTCGAGATCGCCCCCAGCCGCCACGGCGGCAGCACCCGCTCAGGCGCCGAGGGTGACGAAGATGGACGTCTGCGTGGCTTGGTCATCCATCGGCTGCTTGAGGAGATGACCCGCCCCCACGCCGACCTTCAGCGGCTACACACGCGTATCGCCGCCGAGTTCGATCTGGAGCCGGAGGGGGCGGTATACCGCCGCTGGCTCAGCGAGTGTCGACAGCTTGTACGGCAGCCGGAACTGGCGACGGTTTTTGCCCCGGAGAGAGGGGTAGAAAGCCTCAACGAAGTCCCCATAATCTATCAACACCAAGAGCGAACGGTTCACGGGGTGATCGATCGCCTCCTGCTCTACCCGGATGCGGTCTGGGTGGTGGACTATAAAAGCCACCACTACGCCGACAGCACCAACGCCACCGAACTTGGCGAGGGCTACCGCCAACAGATGGATGATTACGCCCGCGGCGTGGCCCGGCTCTGGCCACAACGGCAGGTCCGCCGCTTTGTGCTGTTTACCGCGCCGCAGATTCTCTACGAGTTGAAGGATTGAAGGCACCCCGGAGCCTCAACTGACTGTCATTGGGAGTAAACAGAGACAACATGAACAGCGAAACCTATACCTTTGATGTCACCGATGAGAACTTCCAGCACGCTGTCCTCGACAACTCAGCCCACGTGCCGGTACTGGTGGACTTCTGGGCCCCCTGGTGCGGCCCCTGCCAGAGTCTGATGCCGCTGCTGGAGAAACTCGCCGGGGAGTACGGCGGTAAGTTCCTGCTGGCCAAGGCCAACATCGACGAACAGCAGGAGCTGGCCATGCAGTTCGGTGTACGCAGTGTGCCCACGGTGAAGGTCTTCCGCCACGGTCAGGAGCAGGAGCAGTTCACCGGGGCGCTACCTGAGTCACAACTGCGTGAGGTGATCGAACGCCACATCGAGCGCGAGTCGGATCGGCTGCTAGCCGAGATCCTGCAGCGCTTCACCGACGGCCAGCAGCAGGCGGCACTGGAGCAACTTCGTCAGCTGCGACAGGCAGAACCCGAAAACCGGCGGCTGCTTGAGCAGGAGCTGGAGATGCTGATCACCATGGGAGAGCTGGAGGAGGCCGACAGCCTGCTCCAGTCCCTGCCGGCTAACATCCAGCAGGAGGAGGCGATCCAGGTCCTGCAAGCCGACCTTACGCTCAAACGGGCGATCAGCGACGCCCCGGACAGCGACACCCTGCGCCAACGCCTGCAGCAGAACCCGGACGACAGCCAGGCACGCCACCAGTTGGCGCTGCGGCTGAACGAGCAGGGGGATGTGGAAGGCGCCCTGGAGGCACTGCTGGAGCTACTGCGACGGGATCGCAGCTACGGCGACGAAGCGGCGCGAAAGGGGATGTTGATGCTCTTCGAGCAGTTGGGGCCGGACGATGAACGGGTGGCCCGCTATCGCCGTCAGATGTTCAATATTCTCCACTAGGCGCCCGGGAAACCGCTACTGTGCCGAAGCCTGCTTCTCCAGCAGGGCGGCGAGCTTCTCCGGCGGCGCGTAGCCCGGCATTAGCTTACCGTCGCTGAGGACGATGGCCGGTGTGCCGGTCACCCCCACCTTCTCGCCTAAGCGCATCTGCGCCCGCACCGGGTTATCGGCACAGCTCTGCCCCTTCACCGCCTGCTGGGCCTTGGCCAGGTCCATCGCCTTATTGCGATCCTCGGCACACCAGACCTTCACTGCCTTGTCGTAGGAGGGAGAGCCGACCCCTGCGCGCGGATAGGCCAGATAGCGCACGGTGATACCCAGCTCATTCATCTCATCCATCCCCTGGTGCAGCTTGCGGCAGTAGCCGCAGTCGATATCGGTAAAGACGGTGATCGTGTGCTGCTCCTCCCCCTTGGCGGGGTAGACGATCATCGACGCCTCATCCATCTGATCCATCGCCTTGAGCCGCGCACCGGAGAGGCGCTGCTCGGTCAGGTTGGTGCGGGTGGAAAGATCGAACATCTCACCGTTGATGAGGTGGCGACCGTCACGGCTCACATAGAAGATATTGGTGTCGTAGGTCACCTCCAGCAGCCCCTCCACCGGGGCCTCGACGACGCGGTCGGGCTGGCCGCCGAAGACCCCCTGCAGGGTCTTCTTGAGCTCACCCGGCAGCTGCACGTCGGCCGCCTGGACCGGTAGTGCGGTCACTGCCGCAAGAAAAAGGCTCGGGATCAGTTTGGTTCGTAGCATGCGATCTTCCTGTATGTCATAAGAGAAACGTTTTTGCCAGGTGGCACGGTCCGCTTACGCCGCGGGCAGTGCGCCGTAGCCGTTTTGCGCCACCAATTCGCGCACATCCAGATCGTAGGCGTGCGAGGGCAGTATTTTGGTAATGCTCAGTTTGACGCCCGCCCTCTGCTGAAGTTCCAGATTCAGCGTCTTCGGCAAGTCGTAGGGCGCTTTGTTCCGGTCCAGCACCAGCAGCAGGGTCGGGCTCAGGTGGTTCTCGCGGTTGACCGTCAAGACAACCCCCACCTCGCCGCTGCTGAGTTCCACCAGGCTACCCACCGGGTAGATCCCCAGGCAGCGGATAAACGCCTCAAGCAGCTCCTCGGGGAAGTGGCTCGAGGCCCAGCCATACATCACGTTCAGCGCCTCATGGGGAGAGATACGCAGATGATAGGCCCGATCGCTGGTCATCGCGTCGTAGACATCGGCAATGGAGACCAGCATCGGATAGAGGCCGATCTCATCCCCCTCGAGCCCCCGCGGATAACCGCTGCCGTCGATACGCTCGTGGTGAGAGTGGACGATCTCCCGCACCTGGGGCGGGATACCGCTACTATCGGCCAGGATCTCCACGCCCAGGGCCGGGTGTTGCTGCATCTGTGCCATCTCCTCGCTGCTCAGGCGCGAGCTTTTATTGAGGATCGCCAACGGCACCCGCATCTTACCGATATCGTGCAGTAACGCCCCCAGGCCCAGCACCCGTAGCTCATCCTCGCTCAACCCCAGGTAGCGGCCAAAGAGCACCGAGAGGACACAGACATTGATACTGTGGAAACTGGTGTACTCATCCTTGCGTTTGAGCAGGGTCAACCAGACCAGGGTATTTTCATTGTCCATCAGACTGTCGACAGTCTCGTCGGTGAGGCTGCGCGCCTGATCGATACTGAGGGTCCGACCGATGCGGATCTCCTCGAAAATGTCATTGATATAGCGGTGTGCCTGCTCATAGACCGCCTTTGCCTGAGGCAGCACCTGCTCGAAGCGGCGCCGGTTGGGCGGCACACTGCGCTCCTGGCCCGGCAGATTGAGTCGACGTGTGCCGAAACGCTTCACCGGCCTGCCGTGGGGCGACTGCGCAGCGTGTTCGGGCTTAATGGTGACACTCTGCTGCTCATCCACATAGACGTAGTTGCAGCAGCTGCGCAGCTGCTTTAGCTCCTCCTGGCTGAGAATGGGAAACCCCTGAAACAGAAACGGCGTCTCCAGCCAGGGACGGTCCAACTCGACCACATACATCCCGAGCGTAAGATCGGCGACATCGACTTTTTTCTGACTCATACCTCTATCCCCGCGGATGGTGCGCGGCGTGCAGACTCTTCAACCTCTCGCGTGCCACATGGGTATAGATCTGGGTGGTAGAGAGGCTGCTGTGGCCAAGTAGTAACTGTACCACACGCAGGTCGG
Organism: Pseudomonadota bacterium; assembly: GCA_051747405.1. Classification (GTDB taxonomy): domain Bacteria; phylum Pseudomonadota; class Gammaproteobacteria; order Thiohalomonadales; family Thiohalomonadaceae; genus JAPHTQ01. The sequence goes on along the minus strand of JBNJGC010000012.1, from coordinate 994 downwards.
CACCGTGGTTAAGCAGATGGGTGGCGAAGGCGTGGCGCAGTGTGTGCGGCGAGAGCGGCTTGTCGATCTCCGCCTTGATGGCATAGCGCTTAATCAGTTGCCAAAAGGCCTGCCGACTCATCGCGCTGCCGCGCCGGCTGGGAAACAGCACATCGCTCTGGCGCGCGCCCAGCAACACACCCCGCCCCTCCCTGACATAGCGCTCCAGCCAAGTGAGGGCCTCCTCGCCCAGCGGCACCAGTCGCTCCTTGTTGCCCTTGCCCACCACCCTGACCAGCCCCTGCTGCAGGTTGATCTGGGGCAGCAGCAGTGACACCAGCTCTGAGACCCGCAGACCGCTAGCATAGAGCACCTCCAGCATCGCCCGATCGCGCAGCCCCAGCGGCTCGCTAATGTCGGGAGCACAGAGCAGACGCTCTACCTCAGACTCGGTAAGGGATTTGGGCAGGGCACGCCCCAGCCGCGGCGCGTCGATCCGCGCGCTGGGGTCTTCCGCGATCAGCCGTTCACGCAGCAGGTAGCGATAGAAGCGGCGGATACTCGAGAGCAGGCGCGCACTGGTGCGGCTACTGGTCCCCTGCTCGACCCGCTGCTGCAGATACCGCAACAGATCCGCCCGGTCCGCGCCAGGCAGGGTCAGCTGCTGCGAGAGCAGCCACTGAGCCAACCGCTGCAGATCGCTGCGATAGGCGCTGAGGGTGTTGTCACTCAACCCACGCTCGAGCCACAGCGCATCGGCAAAGCGCTCGATCAGCGCCAGATCCTGCTCAGAGATACCCTTCATGCCGCAATAACCACCGCTTAATCGCCAGCGCTTGCCCCGCCGTACTGCCAAGATACCCGCCGGGGCCATCCACCGCCACCACCCGGTGACAGGGGATGAGCAGCGGCATGGGGTTGGCCCGGCACGCCCCCGCCACCGCCCGCGCCGAACTGCCCACGCGGCTGGCCAGCTCAGCGTAGGTCAGCGCCTCCCCGGCGGGGATCGCTCGTA
>JBNJGC010000011.1:0-26430 GCA_051747405.1 Pseudomonadota bacterium | reverse complement strand
AGTGCGATGCGTTTCATGCACTACCTCCTTGTAGCGGGCTGTTGCTGTCTTCCGTTTATCTATTTTCTACATTGGCACTGTGGATGAAAGCGGAAATGGCTGAAATTGGTGTAGGATTATGCTTACAAGCTCAGAATTGAATTCACGAATAAAAAAGGGCGCATCGTGCGCCCTTGAAATCCCACTAGGAGTCACCGTAATTCGATGATGAAGGTGGCGTCCCTGCCGGAAAACTGTCCTGCTTAAAGATCCATCTTAGAACTTGTAGACGACGCCCAGGCTCAATGCGCTGCCGTCACCGGCAAGCTTGCCCTTGTTGGCCAGGCCGCCATCTGCACCGTTGGCGTAGAGGGCGTAAACGGAGGCCTGCTTGTCCATTTTGTAGTCAACGCCAACGGCGGTCATGGTCGCGTCATCCGTGCCGGAAACACCGTCATCGCGCATACCGTAGGCCGCCTTGATAGCCATGGCGTCATTGGCCTTGAACTTCATGCTGACGTAGGTTTCGGTCTCATCATCACGGGTTTCGTAGGCGAGGGTCTCGTAGACCAGGCCGAGGGCAACGGGGCCGACTTTGTAACCGGCGCCCAGTTTGGTGGCGGTCTCCAGCTCGTCGGTTTCAGCCGGGTCGGTGTCGTCGCTGAAGCTCTCCAGGGCGGCGGAGAGGTAGAGCGGACCGGCGCTGTAGTTGACCATCATGCTGGTGGCGTCGTTGTTGTTCTCTTCGTCAACGGCGTCTTCACCGGCGGCATAGGCCAGTCCGATGCCGACCGGGCCAAAGCTGTTGATGTAGGCGATGGCGTTGCTGACACGGTTGTCGTTCTGGATGATGTTGTTGTAGTCGGCGTAGGTGTCACCGAAGGGGTCGAGCTTGCCGGTGGACATCTTGTGCGGGGTGTCGTGACGACCGATCCGCACCTCGCCGAAACCGCCCTTGAGGCCGACGTAGGTGTTGCGCAGCTTGATGAGGTCGTCACTGGATTTGCTGGCGTCACCCGCATAGTCGATCTGGAATTCAGCCTGGCCTTTGATGGTCATGCCGTTCTGCATCGCTTTGGCCGATTTGAAGCCGATGCGGGAGGCGTTGCTCTTTACCTCGGTGGAGCTGGTGTCGGTGGCGCCGGTATCCTCGGATACGGCGGCGAATGAGGTGTGGATCTTGCCGTAAACCGTAACCTCGGCGGCGGCGTTGGCGGAAGCGGCGAGGCCGGCTGCGACTGCTGCAGCAATCAGTGCTTTTTTGTGTTGCATTGTCTACTCCTGATGGTTTATGCGGATATCCAAAAGCGGGTGCAGTCTCGCAACGGTGTGTTACAGCGCTATTGCGTCGAAGTGACGATTCGGTGAAGGTTTTATTTCAGGGGCGGCTGTGGTTGCTCGGGCGGCCATACGGTAAACTGCTGCGCTTCTAATTAATGTGTAAAACGGGATAACAGCAGAATGAGCAGCGCCTTTGATTCGATTCGTGCCGTTCTTTGGGAAGAGGGCAAACTCAAGCTTCTCGACCAGCGGCTTTTACCGCAGCAGGAGGTCTATCTGGAGTACGACGACCCCTATGCGGTGGCTGATGCCATCCGCGATATGGTGGTGCGGGGGGCCCCGGCTATCGGTGTGACAGCGGCTTATGCGGTGGTGTTGGCGCTGAAAAACCGTATTGCCGAAGGCGGTGAGGGGATGGCCGGCAGGCTGGAGAGGGACTTTGGCTATCTGGCCGAGGCGCGCCCGACTGCGGTGAACCTGGCCTGGGCGCTGGAGCGGATGGGTAAGCGACTCTATAGCTTGCCCGAGGATGTGGCGGACCCGGTGGCGACCATGTTGGCCGAGGCCCGTGCCATCCACGAGGAGGATATCGCCGCCAATCGTCGTATGGGTGAGTTGGGGGCGGCACTCATTGAGCAGAGCGGTTTCGCGGTGCTGACCCACTGTAACACCGGCTCCCTGGCCACCGGCGGCTACGGTACGGCGTTAGGGGTGATCCGCAGTGCCTATGCCCAGGGGCGGATCAGCCGGGTCTACGCCGATGAGACCCGCCCCTGGTTGCAGGGGGCGCGGTTGACCGCCTGGGAGCTGGTCAAGGATTCGATCCCGGTCACTGTGCTGGCCGACGGCGCCGGGGCGGCGCTGATGCAGCAGGGGCGGGTGAAGTGGCTCATCGTCGGCTCCGACCGTATTGCCGCCAACGGTGATGTGGCCAACAAGATCGGCACCTACCATGCGGCGCTGGCGGCCAGCTACCATGGGGTGAAGGTGATGGTGGTGGCACCCACCTCAACGGTCGATATGTCGCTGGCCAGTGGCGCGCTCATCCCCATTGAGCAGCGCAGCGCCGAGGAGGTGTTGAGCTTGGGCGGTCAAGCGGTGGCGGCAGCGGGGGCCGATGCCTGGAACCCCGCCTTTGATGTCACACCGGCCGAGCTGGTGGATGCCATCGTTACAGAGAAGGGCGTGGTGCGTGAGCCGACCGCCGAAAAGATGGCGCAAATGATGGCCGAATAGTTGGTCGCTTTCAGGCAAAACCCCATGAGAGGCCCGCTGAGGGCTTCTCAGCGCCTTTTTGGCAGATGCAGTGGGTAAAGCGGATGTGTTACTATAAAGCCTATTTCTGCGTTCAGAACAGGCAAAGACAAGGATAACGCTCTCCGATGACCGATTACGCCAAAGAGGTCCTCCCGATCAATATCGAGGAGGAGATGAAGCAGTCCTATCTCGATTACGCCATGAGCGTAATCGTGGGCCGGGCCCTGCCGGATGTGCGGGACGGTCTCAAGCCGGTCCACCGCCGCGTGCTCTACGCCATGCGCGAGCTGGGCAACGACTGGAACAAGCCCTATAAAAAATCGGCCCGTGTGGTCGGTGACGTTATCGGTAAATACCACCCCCACGGCGACTCTGCGGTCTACGACACCATCGTGCGTATGGCCCAGCCCTTCTCCCTGCGCTATATGTTGGTCGACGGCCAGGGTAACTTCGGTTCCATCGACGGCGACTCCGCCGCCGCCATGCGTTACACCGAGGTGCGCATGGCCAAGATCGCCCATGAGTTGCTGGCAGATATCGACAAGGAGACGGTCGACTTTGTCCCCAACTATGATGAGTCGGAGTCGGAGCCCGAGGTACTGCCGGCGCGTCTGCCCAACCTTCTGATCAACGGCTCGGCGGGTATCGCCGTAGGCATGGCCACCAACATCCCGCCGCACAACCTCACTGAGGTGGTGGGGGCCTGCTTGGCACTCATCAATAATCCGGATATCGATATCGCCGGGCTGATGGAGCATATCCCCGGCCCCGATCTGCCTACCGCCGGTATCATCAACGGCGCCAAGGGGATCCACGAGGCCTACCACACCGGTCGTGGTCGCATCTATGTGCGTGCCCGTACCGAGATGGAGGAGATGGACTCGGGCCGCCAGCGCATCGTCGTCACCGAGCTTCCCTATCAGGTGAACAAGGCCCGTCTGCTGGAGAAGATCGCCGAGCTGGTCAAGGAGAAGAAGATCGAGGGGATCTCCGAACTGCGCGACGAGTCCGATAAGGACGGCATGCGCATGGTCATCGAGCTCAAGCGGGGCGAGGTGCCGGAGGTGGTGCTCAACAACCTCTACAAGCAGACCCAGATGCAGAGCGTCTTCGGCATCAATATGGTCGCCCTGGCCGACGGCCAGCCCAAGCTGCTCAACCTCAAGCAGATGCTCGAGGCGTTCATCCGCCACCGCCGCGAGGTGGTTACCCGTCGCACCGTCTTCGAGCTGCGCAAGGCGCGCGAGCGGGCCCATGTACTGGAAGGCCTGGCCGTGGCGCTGGCCAACATCGACCCCATCATCGCGCTGATCAAGGCTGCGCCAAGCCCGGCCGAGGCCAAGGCCGGGCTGTTGGCCAGGGGCTGGGAGCCGGGTATCGTCACCGATATGCTGGAGCGGGCCGGTGCCGAGGCCTCTCGTCCGGACGGCCTGGCCAAAGAGTTCGGGCTTGTCGAGGGCCAATACCGCCTCTCCGAGGCCCAGGCCCAGGCGATCCTCGAGCTGCGCCTGCACCGCCTGACCGGGCTGGAGCAGGACAAGATCATCAATGAGTACAAGGAGCTGCTCGAGACCGTCGCCGACCTGCTGGACATCCTCGGCAGCCACGAGCGGCTGATGCAGGTGATCCGCGAGGAGCTGGAGACGATCCGTGAGCAGTACGGCGACGAGCGCCGCACCGAGATCATCGCTACCAAGCTGGATCTGACCCTGGAGGATCTGATCAGCGAGGAGGATGTGGTGGTGACCCTCTCCCACGAGGGCTACGCCAAGGCCCAGCCGCTCTCCGACTACCGGGCGCAGAAGCGTGGTGGTCGCGGCAAGTCGGCCACTGCCACCAAGGATGAGGATTTTGTCGACAAAATGTTCGTGGCCAATACCCACGACACCATCCTCTGCTTCTCCAGCCGTGGCCGGGTCTACTGGCTCAAGGTCTACGAGTTGCCGCAGGCCGGTCGCGCCTCCCGCGGTAAGCCCATCGTCAACCTCCTGCCGCTGGAGGAGGGCGAGCGCATCAACGCGATCCTGCCTGTGCGTGAGTTTGCCGAAGGGCAGTACGTCTTCATGGCCACTACCAGCGGCACGGTGAAAAAGACCCCGCTGGTCGATTTCTCCCGCCCCCGCTCCAGCGGCATCATCGCCGTCGATCTGGTCGAGGGGGATCAGCTGGTCGGCGTGGCGCTGACCGACGGCCAGCGCGATATCATGCTTTTCTCCAGCGCCGGCAAGGTGATCCGCTTCAAGGAGGAGAACGTCCGCTCTATGGGAAGGGTTTCCCGCGGTGTGCGGGGTATCCGTCTGGGCGAGGGGCAGAAGGTGATCTCGCTCATCGTCGCCGAAGCGGGGCAGGTACTCACCGCCACCGAGAATGGCTTTGGCAAGCGCACACCCATCGACGACTACCCGGTCTATGGCCGTGGCGGTCAGGGCGTGATCGCCATCCAGTCGAGTGAGCGCAACGGTCCGCTGGTCGGTGCCGTGCTGGTGAACGACGATGACGAGATTATGCTCATCACCAACGGCGGCACCCTGGTGCGTACCCGTGTCGACGAGGTCTCCTCCATGGGACGCAATACCCAGGGTGTGAAACTGATCAACCTCACCAAGGGCGAAAAGCTGATCGGCATGGAGCGCATCGCCGAGACCGATGATGATGAAGAGTTAATTGCCACAGAGGACACAGAGTAAAAAGCTGTCTTACCGCAAAGGCGCAAAGGTGCTGAGTTTCTTTGTCAGGGCCGGGCGCTCGTATCCTGACTGACATATGAACAATGCCCGGTATATCGTGAAAGCATTGTTGTGGAAGTTCTTTGCGCCTCTGCGGTGAGTGTATTCATCGTCGAACAGACAAATGATTTTCTCTTAACGAACTGAGAAGGGAGATGTAGATGGCACGTGTATTCAACTTTAGCGCCGGTCCGGCGATGTTGCCTGAGGCGGTGATTAAACAGGCTCAGCAGGAGCTGCTGGAGTGGAACGGCAGCGGCATGTCGGTGATGGAGATGAGCCACCGCGGCAAGGAGTTTATGTCGATTGCGGAGAAGGCCGAGGCGGACCTGCGCGAGGTGATGAATATCCCGTCCAACTACAAGGTGCTGTTTCTGCAGGGGGGCGCCTCCAGTCAGTTCGCCATGGTGCCGATGAATCTGCTGCGCGGCGGCAGCAAGGCCGACTATATCCTCACCGGCTCCTGGGGTAAGAAGGCGATCGCCGAGGCCAGGCGCTACTGCGATGTGAATGTCGCCTTCGACGCCTCCGCCGACAGTGGCAAGTTCACCTTCGCCCCGGCGCAGGCAGACCTGGGCCTCTCTGACGACGCCGCCTACGTCCACTACACTCCCAACGAAACCATCGAAGGTGTGGAGTTTCCCTATCTGCCGGAGGTGGGCGACAAGCCGCTGGTGGCCGATATGTCCTCCACCATCCTCAGCCGCCCGGTGGATGTTTCCAAATATGGCGTGATCTACGCAGGTGCGCAGAAGAATATCGGCCCGGCGGGTCTGACCGTGGTTGTTGTACGCGAGGATCTCATCGGCGAGGTCATTGACCAGACCCCCGCGATGCTCAACTACGAAACCCACGCCAAGGCCGACTCCATGTTCAACACGCCACCGACCTACAGCTGGTATCTGGCCGGACTGGTGTTCGACTGGTTGAAGCAGGGCGGCGGGCTGGAGAAGATGGCCGAGACCAACAAGCGCAAGGCGGACAAGCTCTACGCCGCCATCGACGGCTCCGACTTTTACGCCAACCCGGTCGCCCCCGAATGCCGTTCCTGGATGAACGTCCCCTTCACCCTGGCCAACCCGGATCTCGATGCCACTTTCCTGGCCGAGGCGAAGGAGCAGGGCCTGGTCACTTTGAAAGGGCACCGATCCGTCGGCGGCATGCGCGCCTCCATCTACAACGCCATGCCCGAAGAGGGCGTCGATGCCCTGGTCAGCTTCATGGCCGATTTTGAGAAGCGCAACGGCTGAAAACATTTAACGCAAAGGCGCTAAGACGCAAAGAACGCAAAGTGAATAAAATGACTGTGTCCGGTACAACGCAGCCCGTTCGCATGCCTTTGCAACGGTTTCCTTTGCGACCTTCGCGTCTTTGCGCCTTTGCGTTTAATAGGGTTTTAAGGGAGTAATAACATGCATAAGATTTTGACGTTGAACAATATCTCGGCGGCGGGTTTGGACCGGTTGCCGCGGGAGAGTTACGAGGTGGCTTCCGAGTTCACCAGCCCGGACGCGATCCTGCTGCGTTCGTTCAAGATGCACGATATGGCAATCCCCGCTTCGCTGAAGGCGGTGGGCCGCGCCGGTGCCGGGGTGAACAACATCCCGGTGGACAAAATGAGCGAGCGGGGCATTCCGGTGTTCAACGCCCCCGGGGCCAACGCCAATGCAGTCAAGGAGCTGGTGATCGCCGGTATGTTGATGGCTTGTCGTAATATTCCCCAGGCGTGGGATTTTGCCCGCAATCTGGAGGGGAGCGACGAGGAGATCAACAAGGCCACCGAGGCGGGCAAGAAGAACTACGGCGGCTTCGAGCTGCCGGGGCGTACTCTCGGTGTGGTCGGGCTCGGTGCCATCGGCGTACGTATCGCCAACGCCGCAATTGCCCTGGGCATGAACGTCATCGGTTTCGACCCGGGCATTACCGTACGTGGGGCGTGGCAGCTTGATGCCGCTGTGCAGCAGGCGAGCAACGTGGATGAGCTGCTCTATCGTTCCGATTTCATTACCTTCCATGTGCCGTTGGTGGAGTCGACCAAACATCTGATCAACGCAGAGCGCCTCAAGCATATGCGGGATAACGTGGTGGTGCTCAATTTCGCCCGCGGCGGAATCGTCGATGACGAGGCAATGGTCGCCGCCCTCGACAGCGGCAAGGCCTATGCCTATGTTTGCGACTTTCCCACCAACCTGTTGAAGAATCACCCGAAGGTGATCACCCTGCCGCATCTTGGTGCTTCCACTCGTGAAGCGGAGGAGAACTGCGCCATCATGGTGGCGGATCAGGTGAAGGACTATCTGGAGAACGGCAACGTGGTCAACTCGGTGAATTTCCCCGAGGTGATCATGCCGCGCAGCGAAGGGGCCTTCCGCCTGGCGGTGGTCAACTCCAACGTGCCGAATATGTTGGGCCAGATCTCCTCCGACCTGGCCAAGGCCGACTTGAATATTATCGATATGCTGAACAAATCCCGCGGCGATCTAGCCTACACCCTGGTGGACGTGGACAAGGCGGTGCCGCAATCGATCATCGACGAGATCGCCGGCATCGAGGGCGTACTGGCGGTTCGAGCTATCGGATGATGGGTATTTACCGCAAAGGCGCAGAGGCGCAAAGTGTAAAATCAATGTGTGAATGTTTTTCACGAAAACTGCCTCTGTGTCTTTGCGCCTCTGCGGTTAAATATTTTTAAGAGAAGATGAGCCAGACAGACGAACAGCTTAAAGCGATACGCGAACGCATCGATGCGCTCGATATGCAGTTGCAGTCACTGATCAACGAGCGTGCCTCGTTGGCGCAGGAGGTGGCGGAGGTGAAGCTCGCCGCCGGTGAGGAGGCGGTCTTCTATCGCCCCGAGCGTGAGGCGCAGATCCTGCGCCAGGTGAAGGAGCGTAACCAGGGTCCGCTGCCGGCCGAGGAGGTAGCGCGTCTGTTCCGCGAAGTGATGTCCGCCTGTTTGGCGCTGGAGCGCCCCACCACCGTCGCCTTTCTCGGTCCGGAGGGGACCTTCTCCCACGAGGCGGTGCTCAAGCACTTCGGCCATTCGGTGAAACCCGTGCCGCTGGCGGCTTTCGACGAGGTTTTCCGCGAAGTGGAGGCGGGCAGTGCCGACTATGCCGTGGTGCCGGTAGAGAACTCCACCGAGGGGTCGGTTAACCACACCCTCGACCTGCTGCTGAAGACTCCACTGAAGATCTGCGGCGAGGTGGAGCTGCGCATCCACGACCACCTGATGACCAGTGCCCCGGATTTTGCCGCTGTGGCCAAGGTCTACTCCCACGCCCAGTCACTGGCCCAGTGCCGCGAGTGGCTCGATGCTCATCTGCCCACCATCGAGCGAGTGGCGGTGAGCAGCAACGCCGAGGCGGCACGTCTGGCCTCGCAAGAGGCGGGGGCGGCAGCAGTCGCCGGCAAGTCTGCAGCGGAGTTGTTCGCACTGCCGATCCTCGCCTCCAATATCGAGGATGAACCCAACAATACCACCCGCTTTCTTATCCTGGGGCGTGAGGTGGTACCGCCCAGCGGTGAGGACAAGACCGCCCTGCTGCTCTCCACCCGTAACGAACCCGGTGCACTGTTCAAGCTACTGGAGCCGCTGGCGCGTAACGCCATCTCCATGACCCGCATTGAGTCGCGTCCTGCCCGCCAGGGAACCTGGGAGTATGTCTTTATCTTGGAGGTGCTGGGACACAGGGATGAGCCGCAGATCGCCGAGGCGCTGGCCGAGCTTGAAAAAGAGGCGGCGCTGTTTAAGATACTCGGCTCCTTTCCCAGGGCTGTTTTATAGTTCAAAACTCCAGAACGAGATCCCATGACCGATTTTTCCAAATATGCCACCCCGGGTGTGCTGGGGCTGCGCCCCTATCAGCCGGGCAAACCCATCGAGGAGCTGGAGCGTGAGTATGGGGTGAGCAATATCATTAAGCTCGCCTCCAACGAGAACCCATTGGGCCCCTCGCCCAAGGCACTGGCGGCGATGCACGATGGGTTAGGCGATGTCTGGCTCTACCCCGATGGCAACGGCTTCGAGCTCAAGCAGAAACTGGCGGCGAAGCATGGTGTCGGCATAGAGCGGATCACCCTGGGCAACGGTTCCAGCGATGTGCTGGAGTTTGCCGTGCGGGTCTTTGTCGGCCCCGGGGATGAGGTGCTCTTCTCCGAACACAGCTTCGCCCTCTACCCGATCCTCACCCAGGCGGTGGGCGGCAAGGGTGTCGTCGCTCCGGCCAAGGCGTGGGGGCACGACCTGGTGGCGATGCAGGCGCGTATCAGTGAGCGCACTCGGGTGATCTTTATCGCCAACCCCAATAACCCCACCGGCACCTGGCTGGGGGAGGCGGAGCTTGAGGCCTTCATCCGCGAGGTGCCGGAGCATATTCTGGTGGTGGTGGACGAGGCCTATTTCGACTACGCCATCGATCCGGCCACCGGTGCCGCCGACTACCCCGATACCAGCCGCTGGGTGGAGCGCTACCCGAACCTGATGGTGGCGCGCACCTTCTCCAAGTCCTACGGCCTGGCCGGGGTGCGGGTCGGTTATGCCATCTCCCACCCACAGGTGGCGGATTTGATGAACCGGGTGCGACCGCCGTTCAACGTCAATAGTGTGGCCCTGGCCGCCGCCGCTGCTGCGCTGGATGATACCGAACACCTGGAGCGTTCGGTACGGATGAACGCCGATGGGCTGAAACAGCTGGTCGCCGGCTTCGAGCCCATGGGGCTGGAATACATTCCCTCGGTGGGCAACTTCATCTGTGTCGATGTGGCACGAGAGGCAGGGCCCGTCTACGAGGCCCTGCTGCATGAGGGTGTCATCGTCCGCCCGGTGGCCAACTACGGCATGCCCAACCACCTGCGCGTCACCGTCGGCACCGCAGAGGAGAACGAGCGCTTCCTCACGGCACTGGGCAAGGTATTGGCTGCAGATGGGGAATGACGAACTTATAATGCTTTCACCGCAAAGGCGCAGAGACGCAAAGGTTCTTGTTGCAGCCGTTTATAATGGGCGAGCTTTACCTATACACCGTGGCTTAAACCCTGGTGTTCCCTGCTCTGCGCCTTTGCGCCTCTGCGGTAGTTTTTATTGATGATTAAACGTTTAACGATTATTGGGGTGGGTCTGATCGGCGGCTCGCTGGCGCGGGCGCTGAAGGCCGCCGGTGCCTGCGGGGAGATCGTCGGCTGGGGCCGTTCGCCGGCGCCGCTGCAGAAGGCGCTGGAGCTGGGGGTGATCGACCGGGCCGAAAGCGATATCGCCACCGCGGTCAAGGGGGCCGATGTGGTTCTCATCGGTGTGCCGGTGGGGGCGATGGAGGGGGTGCTTGCCCAGCTCAAGCCGCACCTGGAGTCGCAGACCGTAGTCACCGATGTGGGCAGTACCAAGGGCTCTGTGGTGGCCGCGGCACAGCAGGTGTTCGGTATCCTGCCGCCGCGTTTTGTCCCAGGCCACCCCATCGCCGGTACCGAGAAGAGCGGGGTTGAGGCGGCCTTTGCCGAGCTCTATCGGGATCGTCGTGTGATCCTCACCCCGGACGAGGAGAGCGACCCGGAGGCGGTGGCGTTGGTGCGCACGCTCTGGGAGCAGGCGGGGGCGGAGGTCATCGAGATGTCGGTAGTGCACCACGACGAGGTGTTGGCCGCCACCAGCCACCTGCCGCACATGCTCGCCTTTACCCTGGTCGATACCCTGGCGCGGCTGGAGGATCACGACGATATCTTCCGCTTCGCCGCCGGTGGTTTTCGCGACTTTACCCGCATCGCCTCGAGCAATCCGCAGATGTGGCACGATATCTGTTTGAACAACCGCGATGCCCTGCTGAAGATGCTGCGCCGCTTCAGCGATGATTTGAATAGCCTGGCCGATGCCATCGATAGTGGCGACGGCGATACGCTGCTGGAAACCTTTGAGCGGGCCAAGGCGGCGCGTGACGATTACTGTGAGAAGAGTGGCAGACTGACATGAGTTCCGAAACGAAGATGACCTTCCAGGTACAGCCCGGTGGGAGCCTCAGCGGCAGCCTTCGCGTGCCGGGTGATAAATCGATCTCCCACCGCTCGATCATGCTCGGCTCCCTGGCCGAAGGGGTGACCGAGGTGCAGGGCTTTCTGGAGGGGGAGGACAGCCTCGCTACCCTGCGGGCCTTCCGCGACATGGGCGTGCAAATCGATGGGCCTGATGGCGGCAAGGTCACCATCCACGGTGTCGGCCTGCACGGCCTGAAGGCACCCGCGGGGCCGCTGGATCTGGGCAATTCCGGCACCTCCATGCGCCTGTTGGCGGGACTCATGTCCGGTCAGGCCTTCGATGTGGCGATGCACGGCGACGCTTCATTGAGCAAGCGACCGATGAAACGGGTCACCGACCCGCTGGCGCTGATGGGGGCAAAAGTGGATGCCGCCGAGGGCGGCACACCACCGCTCAGGGTGCATGGCGGTCAGCTGTTGCACGGCATCGACTATCAGCTACCGGTGGCCTCGGCGCAGGTCAAATCGTGCCTGCTGCTGGCCGGGCTCTATGCCGACTCCCCGACCTGTGTCACCGAGCCGGCCCCTACCCGCGACCATACCGAACGTATGCTGCGCGGCTTCGGCTACCCGGTGAGAGTCGACGGCGCCACCGCCTGTGTCGAACCGGGCGGCAAGCTCACTGCCACCCCTATCGACGTGCCGGCGGATATCTCCTCCGCCACCTTCTTTATGATCGGTGCGGCCATTGCAGAGAGTTCAGACGTGACCCTGGAACATGTGGGGATCAACCCCACCCGGATCGGCGTGATCAACATCCTGCGCCTGATGGGGGCGGATCTCACCGTCTCCAATGAGCGCGAGGTGGGTGGCGAACCGGTGGCCGATATCCGGGTGTGCAGCAGTAAACTCAAAGGTATACGCATCCCCGAAGAGCAGGTGCCGCTGGCCATCGACGAGTTTCCGGCGCTGTTCGTCGCCGCCGCCTGCGCCGAGGGCGAGACGGTGCTTACCGGTGCCGAAGAGCTGCGGGTCAAGGAGTCGGACCGCATCCAGGTGATGGCCGACGGCCTGGTGGCGCTGGGCGTGGATGCCAGGGCCACAGCGGACGGCATTATCATCCAGGGCGGCGGTAAAATCGGCTCCGGCAGTGTGGAGAGCCACGGCGACCACCGTATCGCCATGGCCTTCGCCATGGCGGCGCTGCGCGCCTCGGGCCCGATCACCATCCACGACTGCGCCAACGTCAACACCTCCTTCCCCGGTTTCGTCGATCTGGCCGCCGGGGCGGGACTGAAAATCAGCCAAAACTAACAATCTATTCAACGCAGAGGACGCGGAGTTCGCAGAGGTTTATGTCTGCTGTGGATATTGCGGTTGTGTCGATGTAGGTACCCATGCCCCCGGCATGACTGCCGTAACCTAGCAATAGAACAATTATATCTCTGCGTCCTCTGCGTCCTCTGCGTTGCAAGAAGGACCAAGCCTTATGACTGAGATTACCCCTGTTATCACCGTCGATGGCCCCAGCGGGGTGGGGAAGGGCACCATCAGCCAGTTGCTGGCGAAAAAGCTGGGCTGGCATTTTCTCGACAGCGGGGCGCTCTATCGGCTGACGGCACTGGCGGCATTGCGCCGTGGCGTGGCGCTGGAGGATGAGCCGGCGGTGGCGGAGGTTGCCCGTACTTTGGATGTGGCTTTTATCCCGACTGATTCGGGCGGTATCAAGGTAATTCTTGATAATCAGGATGTTACGGACGATATTCGTACCGAGAAGGCGGGCAATAACGCCTCAAAAGTGGCCGCACTGCCCGCTGTGCGGGAGGCGCTTTTGCAGCGTCAACGCGACTTTGCCCAGACTCCCGGCCTTGTCGCCGACGGTCGGGATATGGGCACGACGGTCTTTCCGCACGCCCGCCACAAGTTCTTTTTGACCGCCTCGGCGCGGGTTCGTGCCGAAAGGCGTTATAAGCAGTTGAAAGAAAAGGGGTTCGATGCTAATCTGAGCAGTCTGATCGAGGAGATCGAGCAGCGTGATGAGCGAGACCGTTCACGCAGCAGCTCCCCGCTCAGGGCGGCTGACGATGCCGTTGTTGTCGATACGTCGGACAAGAGCATCGATGAGGTGTTCGCCGAGGTGTGGTCGTACTGCGCTGATATCGTCGGCTGAAACCATATGGGGTACGGGCTAGATGCCCGTGCAATTTGCAGGAACCAACAACCCGCCTTACGCCTGAAGCCCAAGGGTAACGCGGTTTTTTTATTTTAGGTTACATAGCGATGAGCGAAAGCTTTGCAGAACTTTTTGAAGAGAGCCTTAACGATACCCAAATGCGTCCCGGATCCATTGTCTCCGGTACCGTTGTTTCCGTGGGTTCTGATGTTGTAGTCGTCAATGCCGGCCTTAAGTCCGAGGGTATGATCCCGGTCGAGCAGTTCCGTAATGAGAACGGCGAGATCGAGGTTGCCGTCGGCGACTCGGTCGACGTTGCGCTGGAGGCCGTCGAGGACGGTTTCGGTGCCACCCGTCTCTCCCGTGAGAAGGCCAAGCGTGCCGAATCCTGGAACCGCTTGGAGAAGGCGCATGAGGCCGATGAGACCGTTACCGGTCGTATCATCGATAAGGTCAAAGGCGGCTTTACCGTAGAGTTGCAGGACATCCGTGCCTTCCTGCCCGGCTCTCTGGTAGATGTGCGTCCCGTTCGTGACACCGCCTACCTGGAAGGCAAGGATCTCGAGTTCAAGGTTATCAAGCTCGATCGCAAGCGTAACAACGTCGTTGTTTCCCGCCGCGCCGTGGTTGAGAGCGAGAACAGCGAAGAGCGCGAAGCGCTGCTCGCCAGCCTCGAGGATGGTCAGGTCGTGAAGGGTATCGTCAAGAACCTGACCGACTACGGCGCCTTCGTTGACCTGGGCGGTATCGACGGCCTGCTGCATATCACCGACATGGCCTGGAAGCGGGTCAAGCACCCGAGCGAGATCGTCAACGTCGGCGACGAGATCGAGGTCAAGGTACTCAAGTTTGACCGCGAGCGTAACCGCGTTTCCCTCGGTCTCAAGCAGCTGGGTGACGATCCGTGGGAAGATATCACCCGCCGTTACCCCGAGGGTACCCGCCTGTTCGGCAAGGTGACCAACCTGACCGACTACGGCTGCTTCGTCGAGATCGAAGAGGGGGTCGAAGGTCTGGTACACGTCTCCGAGATGGACTGGACCAACAAGAACATCCACCCCTCAAAGGTCGTACAGCTGGGTGATGAGGTCGAGGTCATGGTGCTCGACATCGACGCTGAGCGTCGCCGCATCTCCCTGGGCATGAAGCAGTGCCAGCCCAATCCGTGGGAAGAGTTTGCCGCCAACCACAACAAGGGCGATAAAGTCTCCGGCACCATCAAGTCGATCACCGACTTTGGTATCTTTATCGGTCTGGACGGTGGTATCGATGGTCTGGTCCACATGTCCGATATCTCCTGGCAGGAGACCGGCGAAGAGGCGGTCCACGGCTTTAAGAAGGGTGACGAAGTTGAGGCGATTATCCTTGCCATCGACCCTGAGCGTGAGCGCATCTCTCTGGGCATCAAGCAGATGGAGCAGGATCCCTTCTCCAACTATGTGGCTGCCAACCAGAAGGGCAGCATCATCCGCGGTACTGTCCGCGAGGTGGATGCCAAGGGTGCCATCATCGACCTGGCTGAGAATGTGGAGGGCTACCTGCGTGCCTCCGAGCTCTCCCGCGACCGTGTCGAGGATGCGCGTACCGTGCTGAAGGAAGGTGAAGAGGTCGAGGCCAAGTTCATCGGCGTTGACCGCAAAAACCGCTCCATCAACCTCTCCATCAAGGCGAAGGATAACGATGAAGAGCATGAGGCGGTTCAGGACTATCGTCGTGCTGCTCCGGTCAACCCGACCCTGGGTGATCTGATCAAAGAGCAGATGGAGAACCAGGACGACTAAGGTCGTGTGTTGTCGGGGCCTGCACCACCGGGACCGGTGGGCAGGCCCTTCCTGCCTTTACGGGAAGCGCTATGACAAAATCAGAACTCATCGAAATACTCTCACGCAAACAGTCCCAATTGGCCTACAAAGATGTTGAGCTGGCGGTGAAGACCGTGCTTGAGGCCATGGCCCACTCTCTGGCCAATGGTGAGCGTATCGAGATCCGTGGTTTTGGTAGCTTCTCACTCCACTACCGCCCGCCGCGTATGGGGCGTAATCCCAAAACCGGTGAAGCGGTTGCTCTGGGGTCGAAGTATGTACCCCACTTCAAACCTGGCAAGGAGCTGCGTGAACGGGTCAATGATGGTCTTGTGCAGGGTAATGCCATCCAGCAGGAGACAGCCTGAGGGCGAACTCCACGAGTTGCATGCCACGGCTTGGCTATTTGTGTCCTGTCGGACACACGCTTCATTTGCGGTTCACTCCCTTACCCTCTTTTCGCACTGAAATCGTGTTCACAAACCGTTGTGAATCGAATACAGTGACGGCATGAAACGCGCGTTTCTCTATTTCATTCTTTTGCTACTGGCTGTGGTCGGCATCGTGCTGGCTCGTCTCAATGCCGGTGGTGTCGATTTTCACTTCTATCTCTCTTCCGTAAACGCCCCGCTTGCGGTGTTGCTCTATGGGGCGCTGGCTGCGGGGGCGGTTGCAGGGGTTCTCATCTCACTGGGGATGGTGTGGCGCGCCCGCCGTGAGGCGGCCCGGCTACGCAAACGCTTGGCCTTGTGTGAGAAGGAGATCCAAAACCTCCGTCAGATCCCGATCAAGGAAAAATACTGAGTATGGGACTGGAGCTGCTTTTCTTGCTGCTACCTGTGGCGGCGCTCTCTGGCTGGTTTGTCGGGCGGCGTAAAGTGCGTGGTAAAACGGGGGGGGAGCCAGGCTGCCCCCCTCTGGCCAGAGACTACTTCCAGGGGCTCAACTATCTGCTCAATGAGCAGCAGGATGAGGCGCTGGAAGTGTTTATCCGCCTCTCGCAGAGCGACAGTGAAACGGTGGATATCCAGTTTGCGCTGGCAAGCCTGTTTCTCCGCCGGGGGGAGGTGGACCGGGCGATCCGCATCCACCAGAACCTCATCGCCCGCCCCATGCTCTCACGCGAGCAGCGCAAACGTGCCCTCTACCAACTGGGTCTGGACTACATGCGAGCGGGCTTGTTGGACCGGGCCGAGACGCTGTTTCTGGAGCTGACCGACGACAGTGTCTATGCCGATCTGGGGCGACTGCAGCTGCTGGATATCTACCAACAGGAGAAGGAGTGGCAGTCGGCCATCGATGTAGCCCGCCAGCTCAACGGTCGCGGTGACTCCCGCTACGCCATGCTGATCGCCCACTTTTACTGTGAGCGGGCCGAGGAGGCGATCGGGCGCGGTGACCTACCGCAGGCGATGCAGCAGTTAAAGCTGGCGCAGCGCGAAGATCCCAACAGCGCCCGCGCCAGTCTGATCGAGGCGCGACTGCATGAACAGCAGCAGCAGTGGCGCCGGGCCGTAAGCGCCTATAAAAAGATCGAGCAGCAGGATCCAAGCTACCTGCCGATGGTTATCGAGCCGCTGCGCCACTGCTTACAGCAGGCGGGGCGTGGTGATGAGTACCCGCGCTATCTGCGCCAGCTGTGCGAGAAGAAGGAGAGCATCAGCCTGGTACTTGCCTATGCCGACTATCTTGTCGACCACGCCCGGGAGCAGGAGGCGGCGGAGTTGCTATTGGATTATCTGCAGCGACGGCCATCACTGCGGGCGCTCGACTATCTGCTGGCGCTCCGCAGCGCACGCAGTATGGAGCAGGAGAGCAGTGAGACGGCCCTGATGCAGCGAGTGATTCAGCAGCTGCTGGAGTCGAAGCCGGTTTGCCGCTGCAGCAACTGTGGCTTTACCGCCAAGAGCCTCCACTGGCAGTGTCCAAGCTGCAAGCAGTGGGGAACCATCAAACCCATTCAGGGCATTGAGGGCGAGTAGTCTCCGCTTAATCTGGAGCCACGAGCTGACAGCCTCTCTGTCCCGGTAATGAGATTCAGCAATCTAACCGTATGGAGCGGAATATGAGTGCGCACAGCAGTAACGATACGCCTGTCATTGTGGCGCTGGACTACGCCCGAGAGAGTGAGGCGCTGGCCCTGGTGGAGCAGCTCGATCCCTCGCGCTGTCGGCTGAAGGTCGGCAAGGAGATGTTTACCCGCAACGGCCCGCAGCTGGTGGAGAAGCTGGCCGCCAGGGGGTATGAGATCTTTCTCGATCTCAAATTCCACGATATTCCCAATACCGTCGCCGGCGCTTGCCGTTCTGCCGCGGACCTGGGCGTTTGGATGGTGAATGTCCATGCCCTGGGCGGTCGGCAGATGATGGAGGCGGCGAGCGAGGCGTTGGCGAACCGCCGCTCACGACCACTGCTTATCGGTGTGACCATTCTCACCAGCATGGGGCAGGAGGCCATTGCCGAGGTGGGCTTGAGCGGTTCGCCGGCGGATAACGTCAAACGTCTGGCACGGCTGGCGGAAGCCTCCGGGCTCGATGGTGTGGTCTGCTCGCCCAAAGAGGTGGCGATGCTGCGTGAGCAGATTGCCGGCGAGTTTAAATTGGTGACTCCGGGGATCCGTCCGGCCTGGGCGGAGAAGGGAGACCAGAGCCGCATTACCACCCCTGCCGACGCACGGCGGCTCGGTTCGGACTATCTGGTTATTGGTCGGCCTGTGACCGGGGCTGACAAGCCGCTGGAGGCCCTGTCGCGGATCGAGCAGGAGCTGTCCGACCTATAACGACAGAATATTCCTACAACTACCGTCAGCGCTCACCTACAACCCTCCTATTGATGTGTGAATTGGCCTGGTTTTTACTAAGGCGACTGGCGCTAACAATGTCGTCAACACCCTGGGTGGCCCTGAGCCATCAATGCAAGGAGGTAATGCAAACTCACAGGGAGCGAGTTAGGAGCGCCGTAGGCGGGCCCGGGAAGGGCGGGTTCCATGGACGGAGCCTGTGCAACGTCGCAGTGATGGCTCAGGGGCGACCGAATCTAAGCATTGTTTCCGCCAGTCTCCAAAGCTACGGATTTTCACACAACGACAAGGAGGATATACCCATGAAACATTTGCTTCGTTATCTTGCCATCGGCACACTCTCCCTGTTCGCCTCAATAGCCTGGGCGGCGAGTGTGGATATCAACACCGCCGATGCGGTGACCCTCTCCGAGGGTATCTACGGTGTGGGTGAGAAACGGGCCGAGGCGATCATCAACTACCGCGATGAGCACGGTCCCTTTAGCTCCGTGGAGGAGCTGACGCAGGTCAGCGGTATTGGGAATAAGCTGCTGGATCGGAACCGGGAGAATCTCACCGCCTCACAGCCGGAGTAGCCTTACTCCCTTAGGTGTGTGTCAGCAAAGCCGCCGTATGGCGGCTTTTCTTATGCCAGCAGTGCTCGCGCCTGTCGCAGCAGTTTGCGCCGCTTGAGCACCAGATGCCAGCGGTTGCCGCCACACTGTCGCCAGAGAAAGATGGCGCGGATGCCGGCAAGGAGCAAGGCCCGTACCCGGTTGGCGTTCTCCGGTGTCTGCAGGTGGTTGCCCTCACCGCTGACCATAATGCGCGGGGTGAGGGTGCTCAGGGTGTTGGCGTACAGATCCGCCAGCCTGGCGATGACGTTGCTATGGGTCAGGCCGAAATGGCGTATCTGATGGGCGGCGCCCTCAAGCTCCTGGCTGATGGTCTCCAGCATCGCCGGGTGGCGCTCGAGCTTGCGCTCCAGCTGGATCAGGCCGACCACATAGCGCATCAGATAGAGGTTCCGCTGCTGCTCTTTCCCTTCCAACTGCTCCACCATCACCTGTAGTCCGCGTTTGATCTCGAAGCGCGAACCGTAGACCGCCTCGGTGGAGGGCGGGTCGAACTCGAACAGGCCGCCGATACAGGTTTCGAACTCCGCCTGTGGCAGCATGCCGGTACGGGCCACCTGGTCGACCAGCCAAGCCGACTGAAACAGGGCGCCCAACGCCAGGGTCTGATCTTCAAGGGATTTACTCATGGTGATTCGCCGTACAGTGGTGTCTCGGTTAGAGGGATTCAGGCGGTCTGTTCGATAATACCGCCACCGAGGCAGACCTCGCCATCGTAGAAAACCACCGACTGACCCGGCGTGACCGCCCGTTGCGGGGTCTCAAAGCTCACCTCACAGCATTCCTGATCGATATGGGTGATGCGACAGGGCTGATCCGCCTGGCGGTAGCGGGTTTTGGCGCGGCACGCCAGGGGTGCCTCCGGCGCCTGCCCGCTGACCCAGCTGAGCTGACAGGCGCGCAGCGTGGTTGAGAAGAGCAGGGGGTGGTCGTGGCCCTGAGCGACGATGAGGCGGTTGTGCGCCAGATCCTTGCTGACCACATACCATGGCTCATCCGGGGCGCCAGGAACGCCGCCGATCCCCAGCCCCTGGCGTTGGCCCAGGGTGTAGTACATCAGGCCGTTGTGGTGACCAATGACCTGGCCCTCCGGGGTCTGGATCTCCCCCTGCCTGGCCGGCAGGTAGCGGCTGAGAAATTCCCGGAAGTTGCGCTCACCGATAAAACAGATGCCGGTGCTGTCCTTTTTGTCACTGGTGACCAGCTTCTGCTCCAGGGCGAGGCGTCGCACCTCGCTTTTGTGCAGCTCCCCCAGGGGGAAGAGGGTGCGTGAGAGCTGCCTCTGTCCCAGAGTGTAGAGAAAGTAGCTCTGGTCCTTGTTCTCATCCAGCCCCTTGAGCAGCCGGTAGTGGCCGGCGTGCTGCGCCAGGCGGGCGTAGTGGCCGGTGGCGATGTAGTCAGCGCCTTGCTCAATGGCGTGATCGAGGAAGGCTTTGAACTTGATCTCACGGTTACAGAGGATATCCGGGTTGGGGGTGCGTCCCGCCTCGTACTCCTTGAGAAAGTGGCTGAATACCCGCTCCCAGTATTCGGCCGAGAAGTTGATGGTGCGTAGAGTCAGCCCCAGCGACTCACTGACACTGCGGGCGTCGGCCAGATCCTCGGCGGCGCTGCAGTACTCTTCGGTGTCGTCCTCCTCCCAGTTTTTCATGAACATCCCCTCTACATGGTAGCCCTGCTGCTGGAGCAGGATCGCGGCCACAGAGGAGTCGACACCGCCGGAGAGGCCGACGATGACGCGGGAGGGGCGGGTTTCGGTTTGCTCTGTCATGGTCACCGATCGTAGTGTCGCGTGGTGGTTGCTGCATGCCCGTTGGCGCTCAGCGCTAACAGTGGGAGGATACCGCAGCATGGCGCGCGCGTCTTCCCCTGAGCGGATCAACTGGTTGGCAGTCGCTATTTGGCGGGGCGGTTTCGCCGCTTTCTCGCCGGCGGCGCTCGGCGGCGTTGCCGGGGGAGCTGTCTGCAGTGTCGCGCAAAACGCTCGAGGGCCTGGCGTTCCAGCTCCCTCGACTGCCCGGGCGCGAGCCCATCCAGTTGCCAGGTGCCGATACGCCAGCGTACCAGACGCAGGGTGGGGTGGCCCACCGCAGCGGTCATGCGGCGAACCTGGCGGTTGCGCCCTTCGCTGATGCTCAGTTCGAGCCAGCTGGTGGGGATGGTGGCGCGGTAGCGCACGGGTGGGTAGCGCGGCCACAGCGGTGGCTCGGGGATGGCCTCGACCTTGGCCGGACGGGTCGGGCCATCCTTGAGCGATATACCGTGGCGCAGCTGCTCGAGCGCGCGCTCATCCGGTACCCCTTCCACCTGCACCCAGTAGCTCTTCTCCAGCTTGGCCTCAGGGTGGGCGATACAGTGTTGGAGCTTGCCGTCATCGGTCAATAGCACCAGCCCCTCACTGTCGCGGTCGAGGCGGCCCGCCGGGTAGAGCCCCTTTTCGTGGACGAACTCTGCCAGTGTGCCGCGCCCTTCGGCATCGGTGAATTGGCACAGAACATTGAACGGTTTGTTCAGTAGCAGGATGCGTGACATGGTCTTGCACGGGCTGAATGGGGGCGAGCATGATAACAGAGATGGCGGCGGGGATTGGCCTGTGGTGGGTAACAGAGGTACTATCCGCAGCACTGATATTATTGCGGTAACGCCACACTCCCGTGCGCCATAGGGCCTCTAGGGGGTGAGCCGCTACCGTTTCGTACAGAAACCGAGAACAGCAGGAGCCCCTCATGGCCTTTGACAAGATTCAGATCCCAGCCGGTGGTGAGAAGATCACCGTCAACGACGACTTCTCACTCAACGTGCCCGAGCGACCGATCATCCCCTATATCGAGGGGGACGGGATCGGCGTCGATATCAGCCCGGTGATGAAGCGGGTAGTGGATGCGGCGGTCGACAAGGCCTACGGCAGTAAGCGTGGTATCGCCTGGATGGAGATCTTCGCCGGGGAGAAGGCCAACAGTGTCTATGGCGAGAATACCTGGCTGCCCGCCGAGACCATGGAGGCGGTCAAGGAGTATGTGGTCTCCATCAAGGGCCCGTTGACCACGCCGGTGGGCGGTGGCATCCGCTCGCTCAACGTAACCCTGCGCCAGGAGCTCGACCTCTACGTCTGCCTGCGTCCGGTACGCTACTACGCCGGCACCCCCAGCCCGCTCAAGGAGCCGGAGAAGACCGATATGGTCATCTTTCGCGAGAACTCCGAGGATATCTACGCCGGCGTGGAGTGGGCCGCCGGCAGTGACGAGGTGAAGAAGGTGATCGACTTCCTCCAGGGGGAGATGGGGGTGACCAAGATCCGCTTCCCCGAAACCTCCGGCATCGGCATCAAGCCGGTCTCCGAAGAGGGGACCAAGCGCTTGGTGCGCAAGGCGCTGCAATACACCATCGACAACGAACGCGACTCGCTCACCCTGGTGCACAAGGGTAACATCATGAAGTTCACCGAGGGGGCCTTCAAGAGCTGGGGCTATGAGCTGGCGGCCGAGGAGTTCGGTGCCGAACTGCTCGACGGCGGTCCGTGGATGGTCATGAAGAACCCCAATACGGGTAAGGAGATCGTTATCAAGGATGTGATTGCCGACGCCTTTTTGCAGCAGATCCTGCTGCGCCCGGCCGAGTACGACGTGATCGCCACGCTCAACCTCAACGGTGACTACGTCTCCGACGCCCTGGCCGCCCAGGTCGGCGGCATCGGCATTGCCCCGGGGGCCAACCTCTCAGACACCGTGGCGATGTTCGAGGCCACTCACGGCACCGCACCCAAGTACGCCGGTCAGGACAAGGTCAACCCCGGCTCGTTGATCCTCTCGGCGGAGATGATGCTGCGTCATCTCGGCTGGAGCGAGGCGGCGGATCGCATCGTCAAGGGAATGGAGGGGGCTATTGCCGCGAAGCAGGTGACCTACGATTTTGCCCGGCTGATGGATGATGCCGATGAGCTGAGCTGCTCGGCCTTCGGTGAGGCGCTGATCGGCAAGATGTAGCGGTTCAGACAGCGCGGCGTCTGCGCCGCGTTGTCAGCTCGAGGGGGGATCGAGCTCCAGCGGGTTCTCCTTCGCCTTCTCTTTGAGCGGTTTGAGGTAGGAGGCGGTCAGCCCCTTGGGGCCGTAGTAGAGTGAGAACTCCACCTGCTGGCCGTGCCGCAGGGTCTTGAACCCCTCCATATCGATGGCGCTGTGGTGGACAAAGACCTCATCCCGGCTCTCGCCGTCCATCAGGACGAAGCCGTAGCCTTTGTCATTATTGAACCACTTGACCACACCTGTTGCCATAATCGATAAGATCCACGGTTGCCTGTTGTCTGTTCCAGCCCCCATAGTGGGTATGGAGCTGTATGATTACAATGGACGGGATTCTCAGGCCGCCCGGTAAATGAGTCAACTTTGGCGTTGCAATTTCAGCGTGACGCCATCATAAACAAGTTAAGGGGTAGTGATGAAGTCTCTGGTCTCAGGCCCATTCAAAGCGGGAGACGGCGACGATGAGCACCAGCACGGTGAGGACCACGGCACTGCCGTGCAGGAGAGCGAACCGGAGCTCGAGCGTCCCCGAAGGTATAAGGTGCTTTTGTTGAACGACGATTTCACGCCGATGGAGTTTGTGGTGCATGTGCTGGAGAGCTACTTCGGCCTGCCGCGCCATCGGGCCACCCAGGTGATGCTCGCCGTGCACACCGAGGGCAAGGGGGTTTGCGGGGTCTTTACCCGCGAGATCGCCGAAACCAAGGTGGCGCAAGTGAATGAGTACGCGCGAAAGAACCAGCACCCTCTGCTGTGTACCCTTGAAGCAGAGTAGCCATATGAGGTTGTCCAATGCTTAGTAAAGAACTTGAGTTTACCCTCAACCACGCCTTCAAGGAGGCGCGGGACAAGCGGCATGAGTTCATGACCGTCGAACACCTCCTGCTCGCCTTGCTGGACAACCCTTCGGCCACGCCGATCCTTCAGGCGTGCGGGGCCGATATCGAGGCGCTGCGGCAGCAGTTAATCGATTTTATCGAGATGAACATCCCTCAGCTCCCCGAGCAGAGTGAGCTCGAAACCCAGCCTACACTGGGGTTCCAGCGGGTGATCCAGCGCGCCGTATTCCAGGTGCAGTCCTCGGAGAAGGGGGAGGCTACGGGCGCCAACGTGCTGGTGGCCATCTTCAATGAGAAGGAGTCCCAGGCGGTCTATCTGCTGGGCAAACACAACGTCACCCGTCTGGATGTGGTCAACTTCATCTCCCACGGTATCTCCAAGGTGGAGGACGAGGAGCTGGACGAGGAGGACGAGGCGAGCCTGGGAGCGGGCGAGGCCCAGGAGCAGAGCGCGACCCCGCTTGAGTCCTACGCCACCAACCTCAACGAGATGGCGCGCCGTGGCAAGATCGACCCGCTCATCGGTCGCAAGGAGGAGATCGAGCGGACGATTCAGGTGCTCTGTCGTCGCCGCAAAAACAATCCGCTGTTCGTCGGTGAGGCGGGGGTGGGCAAGACCGCCCTGGCCGAGGGGCTGGCCAAACGCATCGTCGATGCCGAGGTGCCCGAGGTACTGGCCGAGAGTACCGTCTACTCCCTGGACCTGGGTGCGCTGCTGGCGGGGACCAAATACCGTGGTGACTTCGAGAAACGGCTCAAGGCGGTCCTGGCGCAGCTCAAGCGTGAGCCGGGGGCGGTGCTGTTTATCGACGAGATCCACACCATCATCGGTGCCGGGGCCGCCTCCGGCGGAGCGATGGACGCCTCCAACCTGGTCAAGCCGGTACTCGCCTCGGGCGAGCTCAAATGCATCGGCTCGACCACCTACACCGAGTATCGCGGGATATTTGAGAAGGACCACGCCCTGGCACGGCGCTTTCAGAAGATCGATGTCCCCGAGCCCACGGTGGAGGAGACGATGCAGATCCTCGAGGGGCTCAAGTCCCGCTTCGAGGAGCACCACGGGGTCAAGTACACCAAGCCGGCGCTGCGTGAGGCGGCCGAGTTGGCAGAGCGCTACATCAATGATCGCCATCTGCCGGACAAGGCGATCGATGTGATCGATGAGGCCGGCGCCCGGCAGCGGCTGCTGCCGCCCTCCAAGCGCAAAAAGACCATCGGCGTGCGCGAGATCGAGGCGGTGGTGGCCAAGATCGCCCGTATCCCGCCCAAGAGCGTCTCCACCTCCGACAAGGAGAACCTGCGCCATCTGGAGCGGGATCTGAAATTGATGATCTACGGTCAGGACGAGGCGATCGAGGCCCTCTCCACCGCGATCAAGATGTCTCGCTCCGGCCTCGGGCAGGAGCAGAAGCCGATCGGCTCCTTCCTCTTCGCCGGTCCCACCGGCGTGGGCAAGACCGAGGTGACTCGTCAACTGGCGCGCACCATGGGGATCGAGCTGATTCGCTTCGATATGTCCGAGTATATGGAGCGACATACCGTCTCGCGGCTTATCGGCGCGCCTCCCGGCTACGTTGGCTACGACCAGGGCGGGCTGCTCACCGAGGCGGTCAACAAACACCCCCACGCCGTGCTTCTGCTGGATGAGATTGAGAAGGCCCACCCGGAAGTCTTCAACCTGCTTTTGCAGGTGATGGACCACGGCACCTTGACCGACAACAACGGTCGCAAGGCGGACTTCCGCAACGTGATTATCGTCATGACCACCAATCTGGGTGCGGATCAGCTGGCGCGTCGCTCGATCGGCTTTACCGAGCAGGACCACAGCAGCGACAGCATGGAGGTGATCAACAAGCACTTCACGCCGGAGTTCCGCAACCGTCTGGATGCGACTATCCAGTTCCGATCACTGGACGCCAGCACCATCGCCAGTGTGGTGGACAAGTTCATCATGGAGCTGGAGACCCAGCTGGAGGAGAAAGGGGTCAGCATGGAGGTGGACGACGAGGCCCGTACCTGGCTTGCCGAGCACGGCTTCGAGCCGGCGATGGGGGCACGACCGATGGCTCGCGTGA
The DNA here is from genome assembly GCA_051747405.1 of Pseudomonadota bacterium. GTDB lineage: Bacteria > Pseudomonadota > Gammaproteobacteria > Thiohalomonadales > Thiohalomonadaceae > JAPHTQ01. Next base: position 898 of record JBNJGC010000011.1, on the reverse strand, counting down.
TCAAGGAGCAGATCAAAAAGCCTCTGGCCGAAGAGCTGCTCTTCGGTGCGCTGGAAGGCGGCGGTCGGGTACGTATCGGCGTGCGCGACGGCAAGCTTGACTTTCAGTTCGAGGGCAAGCGGGAGCCAGTGGCGGGTTGACGCCGCTCGCTCCAGTCATTGACCGAATAAGATGCGCTTCGCAGGCTCAGCGCATCCTATGGATAGTGCTCGTCAGGCCTATACGGCCCGCGACCGCCGCCACAATGGCCGTGGAAAAGAACGCTACCTCAGGGGGCGAGTAGTTGCATTTGAGATAGGCAAACAAAACGCCCGGCTTTGGCCGGGCGTTTTGTTTCCGAGAGTCGTATGGGTTACTAGCGAGCGCGGAAGGTGATGCGGCCCTTGGTCAGGTCGTAGGGGGTAAGCTGCACGGTTACCTTGTCACCGGTAAGGATGCGGATGTAGTGCTTGCGCATCTTGCCCGAGATGTGGGCGGTCACAACGTGGCCGTTCTCCAGTTCAACCCGGAATGTGGTGTTGGGGAGGGTCTCGACGACCGTCCCTTCCATTTCAATGCCTTCTTCTTTTGCCATGCAATATTACACTCTTGGATGTGGTTCGGTTACTACGCTGCATGCTGTGCTAAATCAGCCCAGCATCTTACCCGATTTTTCACCACTTTCCAAATGGCAGTTACGTCTGTTCGAGTCGCTGCCACCGGCCTGCCCGAAACACCTCTAGCGGACGGTAGCGAGATTTGTAGGCCATCTTGGGGTTCTGTTCGAAAAAATAGCCCAAATAGACGTGGGGCAGCCCTGGTGTAGTGTTTCATACTGATTGACGTTTTCAGCGTGACGAGAAGCCGTTAGCTGCAAGGCGCGTTGCGCAGGGAATGGCGCGCCCTTTCCAAGCAACGC
>JBNJGC010000010.1:20033-27498 GCA_051747405.1 Pseudomonadota bacterium | reverse complement strand
AGCACGGAGACCGTCATGCCGGACCTGCTCCGGCATCCATGCCAGGGTTGTCTTCGTCGTGTGTTTCGGGATGGATTCCGGGTCAAGCCCGGAATGACGTTTGTTGTGGGGATGGGGCAAGCATGGGTGTCTAAGAAGATAGACCTGCTCCGGCATCCATGCCAGGGTTGTCTTCGCCGTGTGTTTCGGGATGGATTCCGGCTCAAGCCCGGAATGACGGTTTGTTGTGGGGATGGGGCAAGCATGGGTGTCTAATGAAGATAGGATGCGCTGAGCCTGCGAAGCGCATCCTATTCGGTCAATGACTGCAGCGTGGTAACTCCGTCCATGCAGAAGCGCCAGGCAGCCGTGCAGCTCAAGGTCGTCACCTCACCATGGCATCGCAGCAGTGCCTCCGGAGAGGGCAGCCTGGCCTACGAACTGCACAACCATAAAAATTAACCGCAAAGTGCGCAAAGCGTATAGACCGGGCAGCAATGCCCGGGTTTTTGCCTTAGGCGTTGGGTCGGAGGGGGGGGATCTGCATCTGTTGTTAAACGCTGCAGGATGACGGCCCTGCGCAGCAACTGGTTAACAGTACTCCAACACCACAACTTTGCGCCTCAGCGCCTTTGCGGTGAAACTCAGCAGAGCACGAGGTTATCGCGATGGATGAGCTCGGGCTCATCCACATAGCCGAGCAGCCGCTCGATGGCCTGGCTGGGCTGCCCCTGAATGGTACGCGCCTCTTCGGCGCTGTAGTTGACCAGGCCGCGGGCGATCTCTGTCCCCTGCTCATCGACACAGGCGACCATCTCGCCGCGCCCAAAGTCACCGGCGACCCCCTTCACCCCCACCGGAAGAAGACTGCGCCCCGATTCGCGTAAGACCTTTACCGCACCGGCATCCAGTACCAATCTACCCCGGACCTGCAGGTGGCCCGCCAACCACTGCTTGCGCGCCAGCAGCGGTTCGGTGTCGGGGATGAACAGCGTCCCCAGCCGCTCGCCGGCGGCCAGCTGCTGCAACACCTGCTCGCGGCCACCGGCGGCAATCAATGTGGCGGTGCCGGAGCGCGCCGCAAGCCGTGCGGCACGCACCTTGGTCAACATTCCACCGCGTCCCAGCGCCCCGCCACTGCCGCTGGCCATCTGCTCCAGACCCGGGGCATTGACCGGGGTTTCGTGGATGAGCGCGGCGTCGGTGTGCTGACGGGGGTCTTTATCGCAGAGCCCCTCCTGATCGGTGAGGATCACCAGCAGCTCCGCCTCGATAAGGTTGGCGACCAGCGCCGCCAGGGTGTCGTTGTCACCGAAGCGGATCTCATCGGTGACGACGGTGTCGTTCTCGTTGACCACCGGCACCACCCCCAGGTCGAGCAGGGTGCGCAGGGTGCTGCGGGCGTTGAGGTAGCGGTGGCGGTTGGAGAGGTCGTCGTGGGTCAACAACACCTGAGCGGTGTGCAGGCCAAAGCGCTGAAAGCCCGACTCATAGGCCTGCACCAGCCCCATCTGGCCCACGGCTGCGGCCGCCTGCTGCTCATGCAGGGCGTGGGGGCGCCGATTCCAGCCCAGTCGACTCATCCCCTCCGCCACCGCGCCGGAGGAGACCAGAACGATCTCCACGCCTCGCTGGTGTAGCGCAGCCAGCTGCTCGACCCAGGCAGCGATACCCGCCTGGTTGAGTCCGCGCCCCTCGTTGGTCAACAGGGCGCTGCCGATCTTGACCACCCAGCGGCGGGTGGCGGGAATATCTGCTCTATTCATCATGACAGCATCGATAGCGTAAGCGAGCCGCGGAGAGAGGCATCTACCCCTCCGCAGCGGTGCTCTCGCGCATATTCTCCATGTGTACCATAATATCCTGAGTCAGGCGCTCGGTCCCCTGCTTTGCCAGGGCCGCGATGCGATAGACCGGCCCCTGCCAACCGAGCCGCTCGACGATATCGTGACACACCGCCTCGCGTTCCTCCTCCGGCAGAAGATCCACCTTGTTCAGCACCAGCCAGCGCTCCCGTCCCAGCAGCTCCTCACTGAACTTGCCCAGCTCGCGCTCGATCACGCGCACCGACTCGACCGGATCGGTACCGTCGTAGGGGGCGACATCCACCAGGTGGAGCAGCAGCAGGGTGCGAGAGACGTGTTTGAGGAACTGCACCCCCAGCCCGGCCCCCTCGGCGGCGCCCTCGATAAGACCGGGAATATCGGCGATGACGAAGCTACGGTGGGCATCCACACTGACCACCCCCAGATTGGGGTAGAGGGTGGTGAAGGGGTAGTCGGCCACCTTGGGTTTGGCCGAGGAGACGGCACGGATCAGGGTCGACTTGCCGGCGTTGGGCAGCCCTAACAGCCCCACATCGGCCAGCACCTTCAGCTCCAGGTGGAGGTTACGCACCTCCCCCGGTGTGCCGTTGGTGGACTGGCGGGGGGCGCGGTTGGTGCTGCTTTTGAAACGGGTATTACCCAGACCGTGGAAACCGCCCTGGGCGATCTTCACCTGCTGGCCGATCTCGGTCAGATCCGCCAACGTCTCGCCGGTGTCACGATCGTAGATAACGGTGCCCACCGGCAGCGGGAGCAACAGATCCGCACCGCCTTTACCGGTCATATTCCGCCCCATGCCCTGCTGGCCATGCTCGGCACGGAAATCGCGCTGGTAGCGCAGATCCACCAGTGTGTTCAGGCTCTCATCGGCCACCACGTAGACGCTGCCACCGTCTCCGCCATCGCCGCCGTCCGGACCACCGAAAGGGATATATTTTTCACGGCGAAAGCTGACGCAGCCGTTACCGCCCTTGCCGGCCTCGACCCGGATGTCCGCTTCATCGACGAATTTCATTGATTGTTACCGCAGGTAGCGCGTGAATCACATGGCCCAAACGAAAAAACCCCGTCGGTCAGACGGGGTTCTTACCGCGATCGCCACCGAGCCGTTACTCGGCGACGATGCTCACGAATTTGCGGTTTTGCGGGCCCTTGGTCTCGAAGACCACCTTGCCGTCGGCCTTGGCGTAGAGGGTGTGGTCGTGACCACAACCGACGTTGTCACCGGCGTGGAAACGGGTGCCGCGCTGACGCACGATAATGCTGCCGGCGCTGACCGCCTCACCACCAAAACGCTTCACGCCGAGGCGTTTGGAAATCGAGTCGCGACCGTTGCGTGTACTACCGCCTGCTTTTTTATGTGCCATCTGTCTCTACCTCTCTAAACTTAAGCGCTGATGCCGGTGATCTGCAGCTCAGTGTAGTACTGGCGGTGACCCTGGCGCTTCATGTGGTGCTTACGGCGACGGAACTTGATGATGGTGACCTTGTCGTCACGACCATGGCTCTTGATTGTCGCCTGGACTTTGCCCCCCTCGACGAAAGGAGCACCGATTTTGATGTCATCACCGTTGGCGACCATCAGTACATCGGAGAGGTCGATGTTGGCACCCACCTCTTCCTCGAGTTTCTCCACCCGCAGGGTCTGGCCCTCGGTTACACGATACTGTTTGCCACCGGTCTTGATTACCGCGTACATTGCCGCTTCTCCAAAAACAAAAACTGGGTTGTTGACCAACGAAAGACCGGCAATTCTAGCGGCTGCCGGCCTGGAGGTCAAACGTAAAAACAGCGCAAAGCGGCTCCGCTTGACACTCGGCCCGGCGCTACCTAGCATTTCCCCCTCCTTAGCCGGCAGATAGCAACCCCTAACCGATGCAAATTCAGGATGTCTATGCGTTGATCGCCTCCGACCGCCAGGCGGTGGATGAGGTGATCGTCAAGCGCCTCCACTCCGAGGTAGTGCTGATCAATCAGATCAGCCACTACATCATCAACAGTGGCGGCAAGCGTCTGCGCCCGGTGTTGTTGCTACTGTCGGCGCGCGCCTTCGGCTATCAGGGGACGGCCCACCATGAGCTTGCCGCGGTCGTGGAGTTCATCCACACCGCCACCCTGCTGCACGACGATGTGGTGGACGGCTCGGACATGCGCCGCGGCAAAGAGACCGCCAACAATGTCTGGGGCAACGAGGCGAGCGTGCTGGTGGGCGATTTCCTCTACTCCCGCGCCTTTCAGATGATGGTGGGGGTCGACAACATGCAGGTGATGCGCATCCTCTCCGAGGCGACCAACACCATCGCCGAGGGTGAGGTGATGCAGCTTCTCAACGTACATAACGCCGATCTGGACGAGGCGGGCTACCTGGCGGTCATTCGCAGCAAGACCGCCAAGCTGTTTGAGTCGGCGGCGCAGATCGGCGCGGTACTGTGCCACCGCAACGAGCAGGAGCAGCGGGCCATGGCCGACTACGGCATGCACCTGGGCACCGCCTTCCAGCTCATCGACGACGCCCTCGACTACGCCGCCAGCAGCGACGACCTGGGCAAGAATATCGGCGACGACCTGGCCGAGGGCAAACCGACCCTACCGCTGATCCACGTCATCAGCCACGGCGATGCGCAGCAAGCGGCTCTGGTCCGCGAGGCGCTGGAACAGGGCGGCCTGGAGCGCATCGACGAGATAAAATCGGCCATTGAATCTGTCGGCGCGATCGCTTACACTTCGCGCTCTGCGCAAGACGAGGCCGACAAGGCCGTTGCGGCGTTAACCGTACTCGAGCCCTCCCCCTACAAGGAGGCCCTCGTAGCACTGGCCCGATTCGCCGTACAGCGCAGCCATTAACGATCCAAAATTCGGGGTGTAGCTCAGCCTGGTAGAGCACTGTCTTCGGGAGGCAGGGGCCGGAGGTTCGAATCCTCTCACCCCGACCAATTAATTCAGTAACTTATCCCGTCCGGTTACTGCACCTATTTTCCTAGTGTGACTCGAATGTGACTCAACCCTCTCCAAAAGGGTTACAGCGTCACGCACTCTCTCGGGTGCCAAGTGGGCATATCGTTCGGTCATCGTGACCGTCGAGTGACCCAGTTCGTAGGCCAGGCTGCCCCGTCCGGAGGCGCGTGTGGCAATAGCCTAACGATGCCCGGCGGAGATGCCGGCCTCGTTCCCACCCGGCTGCCTGGCGCTTCTGCCTGCACGGAGTTACCACGCTGCAGTCGTTGACCTAGCATGATGCGCTTCGCAGGCTCAGCGCATCCTATCTTCTTAGACACCCATGGCCGCCCCATTCCCACAACAAACCGCCATTCCGGGCTCGACCCGGAATCCATCCCGAAACACACGGCGAAGACAACCCTGGCACAGATGCCGGAGCAGGTCCGGCATGACGGCCTCGGTGCTCTCTGTGTCCTCTGTGGCAACAATCTCAAGGCCCCTCCTCCCTCCATACTCGCCCTCATCGCGCAGCATGAGACAGGCTCCTTCCCAGGGTGTCGAGTACCGCCACGGTATCATCAGCTGTCGCCGGGGCGGCCTATCTTCCGCTTCAAACCTGCTCAAGCTCCCTGCCTAGGGTGAAGAAGAAGCAGGCACCGTGATCCGGCTCCGATTCGGCCCAGACCCTTCCGCCATGGCGGTGGATGATCCGCTGTACCGTTGACAGCCCAATCCCCGTCCCCTCGAACTCATCCGTGCCGTGCAGACGCTCGAAGGCGCCGAAGACCTTCTCCACATAGCGCATATCGAAGCCGACGCCGTTATCGCATAACTCGAAAACGCTCTCTCCGCCCTCGCTGCGACAGCCGAAGCGGATTTCGGCCTGCTCACGGGTGGCGCTGTACTTCCAGGCGTTGCCCAGCAGGTTTTCCAGTACGATGCGCATCAGCCCCGGGTCGGCCACGCCCTCCATCCCTGGCTGCACCTGCCAGCTGACTCGGCGCTGCGGCTCGCTCTCCGCCAGCCCATCGAGGATCTCCTCGGCCATGGCGCTGATATCCAGATAGGCGTGCTTAATCTCCACCCGGCTGACGCGGGAGAGTTGCAACAGATCGTCGATGAGGTGCCCCATGCGCACGGTGGCCCGGCGGATCCGCTGCAGGTAGTCCACACCGGTGCTATCGAGCTTGCCGGTATAGCGCTTCTCCAACAGTTGACTGAACCCCTCGATGCTGCGTAGCGGTGTGCGCAGATCGTGGGAGACGGAGTAGCTGAACGACTCCAGCTCGTGGTTTTGTACCTGTAGGGAGGTGTTGAGCTGTTCGATCCGGCGCTGTGCTCGCTGTCGCTCGGAGACGTCGCGTATGGTGGCGATGGCACGGGCCTGACCGTTGTGGTGCACCACCCCCAGCCCGATCTCCACCGGCAGCTCGCGCCCCTGTCGGGTTATCGCCGAGAGCATACGGTCACTACCGCCCTTGCTCTGCGCCTTTTGCCCCTGCATGAAGTCACTGCGCAGCCTCTCATGCACGCCGCGGGAGGCCGCCGGCACCAGCCCTTCCACCGACATCCCCACCAACTCGTCGCGGCTGTAGCCAAAAAGACGCTCGGCCTGCTCATTGGCGCGGGCGATGGTGCCGTCATCCAGCACCGTGAGCATCGCATCCGGGGCGTGGGCCAGGATCGCATCCAGTTCGCCGGTAACCTGTTCGAGGGCGGTATTGGCGTGCACGATCTGGGTCACGAACCGCCATAGCAGGATCGCCACCAGCACCACCAGCGGGAGCGCCAGCCCTCCCCAGAGAATAAGCCCGATGGTGTGCCGGATCCGCTCTCCCGCCTGGGCCTCGGCCTTCTGCTCCCGCTGCACCGCCAGGCGGCTCAGCAGCTGAAAACCGTCCACGGCGACCGCATCGTCCACCTGCACCTCAGCGGCAATCTGGTGCGGTAGGCGACCGGCCTCCACCAGCACCCGCGCCAGGCGATACTTCTCACGGTACGCCTCGGCGGTGCGGCGAATATCGGCCAGCGCGAGCCGCTCGAGCGGCGAGAGGTGGAGCTTTTCGGCTTTGGTAATGGCCGCCATCAGCGCCACGAGTGACGCCTCGGTGCGATGACGATCGCTATGGCTGCGCGACAACAGGTAGTTTTTAAAGTGGTGGGTAAAGCCGCCATAGCCAAAATGGCGGCGGATCTGATTGAGCTCGGAGATGTGCAGGGTCGCCTCGCTGCTATGATCCTGCCACAGTGTCTCGATACCGCGCAGTGCGCTGACCGCACCCCAACCCACGAGCCCCAGTCCCGCCACCAGCGCAAAGCTCAGCAGCAGGATGGTGGCCTTTTTGAGTCTCAACGAAAATGTTGCCATGGACGACTCTGTCGGTGAATGCCGGCAGTACTGCCTACCGCAGCCCCCTCCTGCTTAGAACGGGATGTCGTCGTCGAAGTCGTCGAAATTGCTGCCGCCGGCGGGCGCCGGTGCGCTGTTTTGCTGCGGCGGCGGTTGCTGCCCTTGGGGTTGCCCTTGGGGTTGCCCTTGGGGTTGCCCTTGGGGTTGCCCTTGGGGTTGCCCTTGGGGTTGTCCCTGCGGCGACTGCTGGCCGCGCGGCGCGCCACCACCGTAGCCCTGGTTGTAGTCCGAGGAGCCACCGCGGCTGCCTCCGCCGGGGCCACCACCGAGCATCTGCATCTCGTTGGCCACCACCTCCGTGGTATAGCGGTCC
>JBNJGC010000010.1:0-19933 GCA_051747405.1 Pseudomonadota bacterium | reverse complement strand
CCCTGGTTGTAGTCCGAGGAGCCACCGCGGCTGCCTCCGCCGGGGCCACCACCGAGCATCTGCATCTCGTTGGCCACCACCTCCGTGGTATAGCGGTCCTGCCCGTTCTGGTCCTGCCATTTGCGGGTCTGGATCTTCCCCTCGAGATAGACCTGCGAGCCCTTGCGCAGGTACTCGCCGGCGATCTCGCCCAGACGCCCGAACATCACCACGCGGTGCCACTCGGTGCGCTCCTGCTTCTGCCCCGTCTGCTTATCGGTCCACTGCTCCGAGGTGGCCACCGAGATATTGGCCACTGCTGCGCCGTTGGCGGTATAGCGCACCTCCGGGTCCTGCCCGAGGTTGCCGACCAAAATTACCTTGTTGATACCACGTGCCATAACTTAAACCCTCACCTTCACTTGCATGTTTTTTCTCTGTGTCTGACTCACCGGGTCAGGAGCCGGCTGCCGCGAGAGCATCCAGGGCCTCCCTGTCCAACTCCCGACTATCCACCTTGAGGTAGGCTACCCCATCTTCCACGTTTACGCTCGCCTGCGCCACCCCCGCAATCGCCAGGAGTGCCGACTCAAGCTCACGGGCTGCAATATTATCGTCCACCTGGACCCGGATCATCTGATTACTCAGGTAGGGCGGCTCACGCATACTCAGCGCCGCCAGCCACCACAGCGCCACCAGTGTCCCGGCGAAGAGAAACACCTCGGAGATGCCGAAGCGACCGTGTATCCAGCCGCCCATGGCCCCGCCGACAAAGGCGCCGATGAACTGCGAGCTGGTATAAACCCCCATGGCCGTACCCTTGCTCTGGGCCGGCGCCACCTTGCTGATGAGCGACGGCAGGGTCGCCTCCAGGAGATTAAAGGCAATAAAGTATAGCTGCAGCAACAGCGCCATAAGCCACAGCGTCCCCGCGCTCAAAGCCAGGCCCCACTGGGCCAGCAGCAGCAGCGCCACCGCCGCCACAAATACCTGTTTCATCCGTCGCCGCTTCTCTGCAAGGATGATAAACGGCACCGCCAGGGCCATCCCCAGCACCATCACCGGCAGATAGAGCAGCCAGTGGTGTTCGGCACTCAAGCCGCTCTCCACCAGCGCCAGCGGGAACACCACAAAGCTGGCGGTCAGGGCCAGATGGAGCACAAAGATCCCAAGGTCCAGCCGCAACAGTTGGCTGTCTCTCAGCACTTGGCGAAACATCGCCGGCTCCGCCTCGGCGTCGCGGTGGAAGACACTCCGTTGCGGCGTCGGCACCCACAGGTAGAGCAGTGCGATCCCCCCCAGCGCCAGCAGCGCGGTCAGGGCGAAGATACCCGGCACACCAATCCACTGGTTGAGCAGTGGTCCCGCCACCATCGCAACGACAAAGGCCATGCCGATGCTCAACCCAATGACCGCCATCGCCCGGGTGCGGTGCTCCTCGGCGGTCAGGTCCGCCGCCAGCGCCATCACCGCTGCGGCGATGGCTCCGGCCCCCTGCAGGGCGCGCCCGGCGATCACCCCCTCTATCGTGGTGGCCATGGCCGCCAACACACTGCCCAGGGCAAACAGCAGCAGTCCACCGGCGATCACCGGCTTGCGACCGATGCGGTCCGAGAGCATGCCGAAGGGGATCTGTAAAACCGCCTGGGTCAGACCGTAGACGCCGATCGCCACCCCCACCAAAAACGGTGTCACCCCCTCCAGCCTCTCCGCATAGAGGGCGAAGACGGGCAGAATCATAAACAAGCCGAGCATCCTGAGGGAGAATATGGCGGCCAGCGAGAAAGCCGCGCGGCTCTCGCGGGGAGTCATAGCCGGTGATGACATGAGTGAGCGATCCGGAGGTCGTACAATTGAAAAGCCCGGGCGATGTTTTGCTTGCGCCGGTCGAAACAACGTATATTAGCAGGTTCGGCTGACAGCGGGAATGAGCATGGATTTTATTAGACTACGCGGTGCGCGCACCCACAACCTCAAGAACATCGATATCGACCTGCCGCGGGACAAGCTCATCGTCTTCACCGGGCTCTCCGGATCGGGCAAGTCCTCCCTGGCCTTCGACACCATCTACGCCGAGGGTCAGCGCCGCTATGTGGAGTCGCTCTCGAGCTATGCGCGGCAGTTCCTTTCCATGATGGAGAAGCCGGATATCGACCACATCGAGGGGCTCTCCCCGGCGATCTCCATCGAGCAGAAGTCCACCTCGCACAATCCCCGCTCCACGGTCGGCACGGTCACCGAGATCTACGACTATCTGCGCCTGCTGTTCGCCCGTGCCGGTGAACCGCACTGCCCCGAACACGATACCGTACTGCAGGCACAGACCGTCAGCCAGATGGTTGACCAGGTGCTTGCACTGCCCGAGGGGAGCAAACTGATGCTGCTCGCCCCGCTGGTCCAGGCACGCAAGGGCGAACACCAACAGGCCCTGGAGCAGCTACGCGCCCAAGGGTTTATTCGCGCCCGCATCGACGGCAAGGTGGTTGAGCTGGACCAGGCCCCGGCGCTGGAGCTGCGCAAGAAGCACACCATCGAGGCGGTCATCGATCGCTTCAAGGTACGGCCCGATCTCAAGCAGCGTCTCGCCGACTCCTTCGAGACCGCCCTGCACCTCTCCGACGGCCTGGCCCGTGTCGCCTGGATCGACGGCGGGGAGGAGGAGCTCATCTTCTCTGCCCGCTATGCCTGCCCGGTGTGTAACTACTCACTTTCGGAGCTGGAGCCACGGCTGTTCTCCTTCAATAATCCCGCCGGCGCCTGTCCCACCTGCGACGGCCTGGGGGTACGCCAGTTCTTCGATCCGGCGCGTATCGTCGTCCACCCCGAGCTGAGCCTCGCCGGCGGGGCCATCCGTGGCTGGGATCGGCGCAACGCCTACTATTTCCAGATGCTCAGCTCCCTGGCCGAACACTATCACTTCGACATCGAAACCCCCTACGAACAGCTGCCGGAGTCGACACGGCAGATCCTGCTCTACGGCAGCGGCGATGAGCTCATCACCTTCCACTACCAGTCGAGCCGCGCCGGCACCACCACCCGTGAACACCGCTTCGAGGGGATCATCCCCAACATGGAGCGGCGCTACCGCGAGACCGAATCGAGTGTGGTGCGCGAGGAGTTGAGCAAGTTTCTCAGCCAACAATCCTGCCCCAGCTGCAACGGCAGCCGCCTCAATCAATCGGCGCGCCACGTCTTTGTCGCCGGCAAGCAGTTGCCGGAGCTGACCCGTATGCCGGTCGGACGCGCCCGCCAGTTCTTTCATAATCTGACCCTGCCGGGCTGGCGCGGTGAAGTGGCGGATAAGATCGTCAAAGAGATCGATGAACGTCTCACCTTTTTGGTCAATGTCGGCCTCGACTACCTGAGCATGGAGCGTGGTGCCGACACCCTCTCCGGCGGCGAGGCACAGCGCATCCGCCTGGCCAGCCAGATCGGCGCCGGGCTGGTGGGCGTGATGTACATTCTCGACGAGCCCTCCATCGGTCTGCATCAGCGCGATAACGAGCGGCTGCTGGAGACGCTTTTTCGCCTGCGCGACATGGGCAATACCGTGATGGTGGTCGAGCACGACGAGGATGCGATTCGCGCCGCCGACCATGTGGTGGACATCGGCCCCGGTGCCGGTACCCACGGCGGCGAGATCATCGCCCAGGGGAACCCGTCTGAGATCATGCAGTGTAAGGACTCACTCACTGGCCAGTACCTTTCAGGCAGCCGCTGCATCGCCGTGCCGCAACACCGCAACCGGGTGGACCCGCAGCGCATGGTCAAGATCCGCGGTGCCAGCGGGCACAACCTCAAAGGGATCAATATCGACCTTCCCCTGGGCCTGATGACCTGCGTCACCGGGGTCTCGGGCTCCGGTAAATCGACCCTGATCAACGATACCCTCTACCGCCACGCCGCCCTCACTATCAACGGCAGCGGTGCCGACCCCGCCCCCTGCGCCGAACTGCTGGGATTGGAGCAATTCGACAAGGTGGTGGACATCGACCAGAGCCCCATCGGTCGCACACCGCGCTCAAACCCGGCGACCTATACCGGACTGTTCACCCCTATCCGGGATCTCTTTGCCGGTACCCAGGAGGCGCGCTCACGGGGTTATGGCGCCGGGCGATTCTCCTTCAACGTCAAGGGGGGGCGCTGCGAGGCGTGTCAGGGTGACGGGGTAATCAAAGTCGAGATGCACTTCCTGCCGGATATCTATGTCCCCTGCGATGTCTGCAAAGGCAAGCGCTACAACCGCGAGACGCTTGAGATCAAGTATAAGGGGAAGAGTATCTTCGAGGTGCTGGAGATGACGGTGGAGGAGGCTCGGACGTTCTTCGATCCGGTACCGGCCCTGGCCCGCAAGCTACAGACCCTGCTGGATGTGGGGCTGAGTTATATCAAACTGGGGCAGGCGGCCACCACCCTCTCCGGCGGTGAAGCCCAGCGGGTAAAGCTGGCGCGGGAGCTCTCCAAGCGGGACACCGGCAGGACACTCTATATCCTGGATGAACCCACAACCGGTCTCCACTTCCACGACATTGAGCAACTACTGGCAGTTCTGACACGACTGCGGGAGCACGGCAACACCATCGTCGTAATAGAGCACAATTTGGATGTGATTAAGACCGCCGACTGGATTATCGATCTCGGCCCGGAGGGGGGCGACGGTGGCGGCTCGCTAGTGGTAGAGGGTACACCGGAGAGTGTGGCAGCGTGTCGGGAGTCCTACACTGGACGCTTTTTGCAGCCGCTTCTCGAGCGTGGCGAGGGCGCCTCTTCGGCGCGCTAGTGAAACATACGGAGAAGGGTGTGGGTCTACACCGCTCCGTTAGAGCTTGAGCAGTACCCCATCCCCCACCTTGGCGGCGAACCGCTGGTCCGCCCTCCCCTGATTCACGGCGATCTCCAGCAGCCCCACACTATTTTCATAACAGAATGGGGCCCCGACATCGGCGTCATTGAAGGTGCGTAGACGCGGCAGCGCAACACCGCCGATACTCAGCTGAGCCTCTGGCGGATACGACTGTGCGCGCAGCCCGGTAATGAGGTTGCCGAAATGGTCGACGTAGATAATCGCGCTCAGCTCATCAGCCACCTCCGGGGCGAAGGTCGATGTGATGCCTTCCGCCTCTGGAAACTCTCCCTGCGCCAACATGGCGGCCACAGGAGCGAAGAGATCTCGACCATGGAAAGTGGCGCTGAGCTGCTCGGGGCGCCAGAGGATGCGCCAAAGATTGACCTCGCTGGCACGGGCGGCAACCACATCGAAGAGCCCGTTGCCCGGTCCGACAAACCAGTGCTCGTCGGCCTGCAGGATCACCGGCTCGCGCGCCAGGCTGCCTACCCCCGGGTCGACCACACAGAGAAAGCAGCACTCCGCAGGAAAGCCTTGATGGTAGGCGGCAAGTAGGTGGGCTGCCGTGTTGACCGAGTAGGCGGGGACATCCGCAAACAGGTCGACGACAGCCAGGCCCGGCGCCCGTTTGAGGATGGCTGCCTTCATCTGACCCGTGTAGGGACCATTGAGGCCAAAGTCGGTAAAAAGTGCGATCATGACGGCTTCCATAGCGCTGTGCAGTGGCTCGGTGTACTCCTAAGACGAAAAGGCTCGCTTAGCTCTGGCAATGTATTTTCACCGCAAAGACGCGAAGGCGCAAAGTTATGAAGCTGGTGTTAGCCCGTAGGCCAGGCTGCCCACTCCGGAGGTGCGTGTGGCGATACCTAACGGATGCCATGCGGAGATGCCGGCCTTGTTCCCTCCCGGCTGCCTGGCGCTTCTGCATGCACGGAGATACCACGGACCGAACATGATGCGCTTCGCAAGCTCAGCGCATCCTATGTATAGTGCTCGTCAGACATATACGGCCCCTGGCCGCCGCCACAATGACCATGGAATAGAACGCTAAGTCAGGGCGGTGAGTAGTTACCTTTCCGAGTCTGCTCCAGACACAAAAAAACCGGACAAAAGCCCGGCTTTTTTACAGAGATCGCGAGAGGAAGTTACTCCGCGGTCGCAGTATCCATCTCGTCTTCAGCCTCGATGGGACGATCAACCAGCTCGACGTAGGCCATCGGTGCATTATCACCGCTGCGGTAGCCACACTTGAGGATGCGCAGATAGCCGCCGGGGCGGGATTCGTAACGCGGGCCGAGCTCATTGAAGAGCTTGGTGACGACATCACGATCACGCACTCGAGAGAAAGCGAGGCGACGGTTTGAGACGCTATCCTGCTTTGCCATGGTAATGAGCGGCTCGGCCACGCGACGCAGCTCTTTGGCCTTGGGCAGGGTGGTCTTAATCATTTCGTGACGCAGTAGCGAAGCCGCCATATTACGGAACATGGCCTTGCGGCTGCTGCTGTTACGGTTCAGTTTGCGGCCAGATTGACGATGACGCATGGGAAGATTCCTTAAATACCGTTAAACGCTTTACAGTACACGATGATTATTAGGCGCTTGCCTTGGCATCATCGGCATTTTTGATACTGGCAGGGGGCCAGTTCTCAAGGCGCATGCCCAGAGAGAGACCGCGTGATGCCAGCACGTCTTTGATTTCAGTCAGTGACTTCTTACCCAGGTTCGGGGTCTTCAGCAGCTCGACCTCTGTACGCTGGATCAGGTCACCGATGTAGTAGATGTTCTCCGCCTTGAGGCAATTGGCTGAACGAACGGTCAGTTCCAGGTCGTCCACCGGGCGCAGCAGGATCGGGTCGATCTCAGGCTCCGAGGACTCCTCGACAGACTGCTCTTTACCCTCAAGATCGACGAAACTGGAGAGTTGATCTTGAAGGATGGTGGCGGCCTTGCGGATCGCCTCATCCGCCTCGATGGTGCCGTCGGTTTCGATCTCCAGCACCAGCTTATCCAGATCGGTGCGCTGTTCGACGCGGGCACGCTCTACCGAGTAGGCGACACGGTTGACCGGGCTGTAAGAGGCGTCGATGAGAAGGGTACCGATAGGACGGGACTCCTCTTCAAACTCCATGCGCTGGTTGGCCGGCTCATAGCCGCGCCCCTGCTCGACCTTGAGGGTCATGTTGAGCTCACCGCTTTTGGTCAGATGAGCGATCACATGATCGGGGTTCATCAGCTCGACATCGTGGTCGAGCGAGATGTCACCGGCGGTCACCACACCCGGACCTTTTTTGGTCAGGTTCAAGGTCGCCTGCTGACGATTATTCATGCGCAAGGAGATACCCTTGAGGTTGAGCAGGATCTCGATGACATCCTCCTGAACCCCTTCGATAGCGGTGTACTCGTGGAGTACCCCATCGATGCTTGCCTCTGTAATCGCACTACCCACCATGGAGGAGAGCAGGATACGGCGCAAAGCATTACCCAGAGTGTGACCAAAGCCACGCTCCAGCGGCTCAAGGGTGACCTTCGCTGAGGTGTCGCTGACTTTCTGGACACCGACCATACGTGGCTTGAGTAATTCCAGTTCTGAGCCCTGCATGAATAGTCCTCTTTAACAGTACCGGTACAATGTGCCGATATCGCTACCCTCGCGCCAAGGGCGCAAGGGCAGAAAATTTACTTGGAGTAGAGCTCGACGACGAGCTGTTCCTGAATCTCGGCAGGAAGATCGCTGCGCTCAGGCATCGCCTTGAATACGCCCTCAAGCTTGGTGGCATCGACATCGAGCCACTCGGGAAGCCCACGCTGCTGTGCCAGATCGACGGCGGCTTTGACGCGAAGCTGCTGTTTCGCTTTTTCAGAGATCGCAACCACATCGCCCGACTTCACCTGGTAAGAGGGGATATTGACCTTCTTGCCGTTGACGGTGATGCCGTTATGACGTACCAGCTGTCGTGCCTCTGAGCGTGAAACGCCAAAGCCCATCCGGAAAACGACGTTATCCAGGCGGCATTCGAGCAGTTGCAACAGGTTTTCACCTGTGGAGCCTTTCAGGCGATCCGCCTCTTTGTAGTAGAGGTGGAACTGCTTTTCGAGAATACCGTAAGTGCGGCGCAGCTTCTGCTTCTCGCGTAGCTGACGGGCATAGTCTGAGAGTCGGGTACGACGCTGACCATGCTGCCCTGGCGGAAACGGACGACCTTCGATCGCACATTTGCTGGTGTAACACTTCTCGCCTTTGAGGAAGAGTTTCTCGCCCTCACGACGGCAGAGACGACACTTGGATCCGATGTACCTAGCCAATTTTCTTTGCCTCTTGCTTATACACGACGTTTTTTGGGCGGACGGCACCCGTTATGCGGGATCGGCGTCACGTCGGTGATGTGAGTGATCTTGAAACCCAGGTTATTCAGCGCTCGCACGGCGGACTCGCGGCCCGGCCCGGGGCCCTTCACCCAGACTTCCATATTCTTCATTCCGTAGTCCTGTGCAACGTTACCGGCACGCTCTGCGGCAACCTGTGCAGCAAAGGGGGTACTCTTGCGCGAACCGCGGAAACCCGAACCACCGGCGGTGGCCCAGCACAGGGTGTTACCCTGACGGTCGGAAATGCTGATGATTGTATTGTTAAAAGAGGCGTGGACGTGCGCAATGCCGTCTACGACGTTCTTTTTAACCTTTTTACGTGTGCGAGTGCTCGCTTTTGCCATAACCTGTATTCCTAAATAACGGTAAAATCAACCGTTTATGTAGTGTGACTGATTACTTTCTGATGGGACGACGTGGCCCCTTGCGGGTGCGCGCGTTGGTACGCGTACGCTGACCACGAACCGGGAGACCGCGGCGGTGACGAATGCCGCGATTGCTGCCCAAATCCATCAGACGCTTGATATTCATAGAAATTTCACGTCGAAGATCACCCTCGACGCTAAACTTCGCAACTTCGCTGCGAAGGCTTTCGATTTCCGCTTCAGTCAGATCCTTAATCGCAACATCAGGCTTAACGCCCGCAGCGTCACAGATCAGCTTGGAACGGGTTCGACCGATGCCATAGATTGCAGTCAGCGCAATCACTGCATGCTTGTTCACCGGGATGTTGATTCCAGCAATACGGGCCATTGAGCCACTCCCTCAAATCACAAAAGCATAAACGCCTGACGCGCTATGAAAACGCGCCATCATAATAGTTTAACCAAACAAGATCAAGACCCTGAAACAACTTCCGCTGTGACAGGGTAATCGCCAATCAACCCTGACGCTGCTTGTGGCGCGCGTCTGTAGAGCAGATCACACGCACAGTGCCGTTGCGGCGGATAATCTTGCAGTTTCTGCAAATCTTCTTTACTGAAGCACGAACTTTCATCACATGTCTCCAAAAATTCAAACAGCGGTGGCCGTTAGTTACATCCCCGGCCTACCGTAACCCTTGAGGTTTGCCTTTTTCATCAGGCTGTCATACTGATGCGACATCAGGTGAGCCTGGAGTTGGGACATGAAGTCCATCACCACGATCACGATAATCAGCAATGACGTCCCGCCAAAGTAGAACGGCACATTCCACGAGAGGATCAGGAACTCAGGCAAGAGGCAGACCAGTGTGATGTAGATTGCACCGGCCAGGGTCAGCTTGCTGAGAATCCCGTCGATATACTTTGCCGTCTGTTCACCCGGACGAATACCAGGCACAAAGGCCCCGGATTTCTTCAGGTTATCTGCCGTCTCCTTCGGGTTGAACATCAACGCCGTATAGAAGAAACAGAAGAAGATGATCGCTACCGCATAGAAGGCCACATAGAGCGGCTGCCCCGGTGACATCGCGGCAGAGATATCCTGCAGCCAGCCCATCCCCTCAGCACTCCCGAACCATCCACCCAGTGTGGCGGGAAAGAGGATAATCGAGGAGGCAAAGATGGGTGGGATGACGCCGGCCATATTCACCTTAAGCGGAAGATGGCTCGACTGTGCCGCAAACATCTTACGCCCTTGCTGACGTTTGGCGTAGTTGACCGTAATGCGCCGCTGTCCACGCTCGACAAAGACGACGAAGGCGGTTACCAGAATCGCCAGGGCAAACAGCACCAGAATCATGGCCGGATTCATCTCACCGGTCCGAGCAAGTTCAAGCGTTCCGCCAATAGCGGAGGGGAGACCCGCCACAATACCGGCGAAAATGATCAGCGAGATACCGTTGCCGATACCACGTTCAGTGATCTGCTCACCCAGCCACATCAGAAACATGGTGCCAGAGACCAACGTAATCACGGTGGTGATACGGAAGATCAGCCCCGGGTCGATAACGACAGGTGTATTACCGGGCGCCATCTGCGACTCTAGCATCACAGAGACACCGATCGCCTGAAAGGTTGCCAGCACCAGTGTACCCATACGGGTGTACTGGGTGATTTTACGTTTACCGGCAGCGCCCTCCTTACTCAACTGCTCCATCTTGGGTGAAACTTTTGTTAAAAGCTGCACAATGATGGATGCCGAGATATACGGCATAATGCCAAGTGCGAAGAGGGAAAAGCGCTCAAGCGCACCTCCCGAGAACATGTTGAACATGTCCAGGATTGTCCCGCGCTGTTGTTCGAACAGTTTAGCCAGAGCAACCGGGTCGATACCGGGAACGGGGATGTGCGCACCAATGCGGAAAACCAGCAAGGCGCCGAGCACAAACAGCAGACGCTGCTTCAGCTCGGTCAACTTGCCGCCGGACATGGCATTGGCCATCGCTGAAGCAGACGCACCCATTATCAGGCCTCTACTTTTCCACCAGCCGCTTCAATAGCGGCCTTGGCACCTTTGGTGGCGGCAATGCCACGAACAGTAACAGCTTTGCTCAGCTCGCCGGAGGCGATAACTTTGGCCCGCTTGGCATCCTGTCGAATGATGTTTGCAGCCTTGAGACCGACCAGATCGACCACATCGCCCTCGACCTTCGCCAGCTCGTTCAGTCGTACCTCGGCGGTGTAGCGGCCAATGCGTGAGCTGAAGCCGACTTTTGGCAGACGACGCTGCAGGGGCATCTGACCGCCCTCGAAGCCGACCTTGGTAAAGCCGCCGGAACGGGATTTCTGCCCCTTATGACCACGACCACAGGTCTTACCCAGGCCTGAGCCGATACCACGACCAACGCGCTTCGCTTCTTTCCTGGCACCCTCTGCGGGTGCGAGTGTATTAAGTCGCATCTCAGTCCTCTACTACCTTGACCATGTAAGATACCTGATTAATCATGCCGCGAGTGCATGGGGTATCTTCAACTTCAACGGTTTGGTGCATACGGCGCAGACCAAGACCGGCCACGGTTGCCTTGTGACTCGGCAGACGTCCGTTAACGCTACGCACCAGCTTAACTTTAATCGCTTTTTTGTCAGCCATGGTTTAATCCAGTATTTCGTTAACGCTCTTCCCACGCTTGGCGGCCACCTGTTCGGGCGATGCCATATCAGTGAGGCCGTTGAGCGTGGCGCGAACCACATTGACCGGGTTGCTGCTACCGATACATTTGGCAAGAACGTTGTGAACGCCTGCCGCTTCAAGTACTGCACGCATCGCGCCGCCGGCGATAACGCCTGTACCCTCTGAGGCGGGCTGCATGTAGACCTTTGCCGCACCGTGACGGGCATTGACTGCGTACTGCAGGGTGCCGTTTTCGGTAATATTCACCTTGCGCATATTCCGACGGGCGCTTTCCATCGCTTTCTGGATGGCAGCCGGCACTTCACGCGCCTTGCCGGTTCCGAAACCGATATTTCCCTGACCATCCCCGACTACGGTAAGTGCGGAGAACTGGAAGATGCGACCACCTTTCACAGTTTTGGAAACGCGATTGACACCGACCAGCTTTTCGATCATGCCGTCGTTATTGGGTGCTTCAAATCCAGCCATAGTCTAACCCTTAGAATTCCAGACCATTTTCGCGCGCGGCATCAGCAAGAGCCTTCACACGACCATGGTACTTAAAACCAGAGCGATCAAAAGCAACCTTGGATACACCGGCTGCCTTTGCCTTCTCCGCGATCGCCTTGCCAACGGCTTCTGCAGCATCGGAGTTGCCCGTTCCTTTAACAGCAGATTTGATATCGCTCTGTACTGTTGAGGCTGCGGCGAGCACTTCTGAACCGTTTGGCGCGATAAGCTGAGCATAGATGTGTCGCGGTGTGCGGTTTACACAGAGGCGGTGCATACCCAGCTCGCGAATCTTTGCGCGGGCGCGTGTGGCGCGGCGCAAGCGTGTCTCTTTTTTCGATTTCATCGCCTAAACCCTATTTCTTCTTGGCTTCCTTACGGACAACACGCTCGTCGGAATAACGAACGCCCTTGCCTTTGTAAGGTTCCGGTGGACGATAGGCGCGGATCTCAGCGGCGACCTGGCCGACCTGCTGCTTGTTGATACCCTTTACCAGCACTTCGGTCTGGCTGGGAGTCTCAACAGTGATCCCATCGGGCACTGCATAGTTGACCGGGTGAGAGAAACCGAGCGTCAGGTTCAGAGTATTACCCTGTGCCTGGGCACGATAACCCACGCCGACCAGCTCAAGCTTTCGCTCAAAGCCTTCGCTTACGCCTTTAATCATAGTGTTGAGCAGTGCACGTGTGGTACCGACAAGGGCGAATGCCTTGGTGGTTTCGGCACGTGGCGCAAAGCTCATGTTTTCGCCTTCCTGCTTGATCTCAACGTCGGCGTGCACATCGTGCGTCAGGTTGCCTTTGCTACCTTTGACGTCGAGTGTCTGACCGTTGACGTTGACTGTCACGCCAGAAGGGATGCTAACGGGTTTCAAAATTCTAGCCATGCGTCACCAACCTTAGAATACTGTGCACAGCACTTCGCCGCCGTGACCAGCCTTGCGTGCAGCGCGGTCTGTCATCACACCAGCGGATGTTGAAACGATAGCGACGCCAAGCCCGCCCATCACTGTGGGAAGCTCATCCTTACCCTTGTAAACACGAAGGCCAGGACGGCTTACACGCTTAACCCGCTCAATAACGGGTGTGCCCTGGTGGTATTTAAGGGTAATTTTGAGCGCCGGCTTACCATCGATATCCTGTACAGCGAAGTCGCCGATATAACCTTCGTCTTTGAGGACTTGGGCAATCGACGTCTTCACCTTCGATGAAGGCATCGAAACCTCCACCTTGTTTGCAGACAGCCCGTTACGAACACGGGTCAGCATATCTGCAATAGGATCAGTCATGCTCATGCGGTAATGCTCCTAAGTTCAATCCAGCTGCGTCGCAGCCACTTACCAGCTTGCCTTACGCAGGCCGGGTACATCGCCACGCATTGTCGCTTCACGCAGCTTATTACGCCCCAGGCCGAACTTACGGTAGTAGCCGTGCGGTCGACCTGTCAGGTTACAACGATTACGTTGACGTACGGGGCTGGAGTCACGGGGCAGCTTCTGCAGCTTGACTACCAGCTCCTGCAGCTCTTCCATACTCAGCTCAGGGTTCTTCATCTGAGCCTTGATCTCAGCGCG
Source organism: Pseudomonadota bacterium (assembly GCA_051747405.1). Lineage (GTDB taxonomy): Bacteria > Pseudomonadota > Gammaproteobacteria > Thiohalomonadales > Thiohalomonadaceae > JAPHTQ01. The sequence continues at coordinate 6,623 of JBNJGC010000010.1, read as the reverse complement.
CTTCGCGGCGTACTTTTTAACCAGTTTTTCGCGCTTGAGCTCGCGCTGCACCATGGAAACCTTTGCCATATTCCTGTCCTCAGCCTTTGAACGGGAAGTTAAACGCTTTCAACAGCGCTCTCGCTTCGTCATCGGTTTTTGCGCTGGTGGTAATGGTGATATCCATACCGCGCAGGGTGTCGATTTTGTCGTAGTCGATCTCGGGGAAGATGATCTGCTCACGCACGCCCATGCTGTAGTTGCCGCGACCGTCGAACGATTTACGATTGAGGCCACGAAAGTCACGAACACGCGGAATCGCGATAGCGATCAGTCGATCGAGAAACTCGTACATACGCTCACGACGGAGGGTCACTTTGCAGCCGATAGGCCAGCCCTCACGGATCTTAAAGCCGGCGACGGATTTACGCGCCTTGGTGATAATGGGTTTCTGCCCGCTCACCTTGGTCAGATCCGCCACAGCGTTTTCGAGCACCTTCTTGTCAGCCGCAGCTTCACCCACACCCATGTTGATCGTGATCTTCTCGATCCGCGGAACAGCCATGATGTTCGGCACTTTCAACTCGTCTTTGAGCTGCTTAACGACCGTATCCTTGTAGAATTCTTGCAGTCTAGCCATTATCTTACCCGACTTACGCGTCAATAACTTCGTTGTTGGACTTGAAGATGCGAACCTTGCGCCCATCGTCCAGGATCTTAATTCCGACGCGGTCAGCTTTGCCGCTTTCGGGATTGAAGATCGCAACGTTGGAAACATGCAGGGGCATCTCCTTCTCGATGATGCCACCCGGGACGCCTGCAGCCGGATTGGGCTTCTGGTGCTTCTTCACCATGTTGATGCCCTCAACGAGGACTCGGCCCTCGACTGGCATCATCCGGGTGACAGTACCACGTTTACCCTTGTCTTTACCGGCGAGTACGATCACATCGTCGCCTTTTTTCAACTTTTGCATTGTACTATCTCTCAGCCTTACAGCACTTCTGGTGCCAGAGAAACAATCTTCATGAAACGGTCACCACGCAGTTCACGGGTAACAGGGCCGAAGATCCGTGTACCGATCGGCTCAAGCTTATTGTTAAGCAGAACGGCGGCGTTGCCGTCAAAGCGAATCAGCGAGCCGTCTGAGCGACGCACACCCTTACGGGTACGTACAACCACTGCGTTGTATACTTCGCCCTTTTTAACCTTGCCGCGTGGAATCGCTTCCTTAACGCTAACTTTGACAATGTCACCAATACCTGCGTAGCGACGATGTGAGCCGCCAAGCACCTTGATGCACTGGACAACACGGGCACCGCTGTTATCGGCAACATCCAGTTTTGTCTGCATCTGAATCATGGAACAATCTCCGCACTATCGTTTTGCTGCTCACAGCGCCATTAGGTTAAGGGCGCGAGATAATACCACTAAATGACGAAAAGCCCAAGCCTTAATTGTCTTGGGCTCATCGGCTGTAAACAGCAAGGTTGTATGACAGCTTCTCAGCTAGCCCTTTCCAATACCTTGACCAGACGCCAGGATTTGGATTTTGAGAGCGGACGACACTCCTCAATGGAGACGGTATCGCCCATTTTGCACTCATTATTCTCATCGTGAGCGTGCAGCTTGGTGGAACGCTTCACGTACTTACCATAGATGGGGTGTGCCACCATACGCTCTACGTACACGGTGATGGTCTTGTCCATCTTGTCACTCACGACACGGCCCATTACGGTACGTGTGTTATTTGCCTCTTCGCTCATGACTTCGCCTTCTCATTCAGGATGGTCTTGACGCGCGCGATGTCGCGACGGACCTGACTTACACGATGTGGCTGGGACAGCTGCCCAGTCCCCTTCTGCATGCGAAGATTGAACTGTTCGCGCAGAAGCCCGTTGAGCTCCTTGGTCAGATCTTCGACGCTTTTGTCTTTAAGTTCACTAGCTTTCATCACAGCACCGTGCGAGTTACGAATGTGGTCTTAACAGGCAACTTGGCTGCTGCGAGCTTGAACGCTTCGCGGGCGATCTCTTCTGAGACACCCTGCATCTCATACAGCATGCGACCGGGCTGGATCTGCGCTACCCAGTACTCTACGTTACCCTTACCCTTACCCTGACGAACCTCAAGCGGTTTCTCGGTGATCGGCTTGTCGGGGAAAATCCGAATCCAGATCTTACCACCACGCTTGATGTGACGAGTCATGGCGCGCCGTGCGGCCTCGATCTGACGCGAGGTGATACGACCACGCTCTACGGACTTAAGACCGTATTCACCGAAGCTGACCTTGTTACCGACCTGAGCATAACCTCGGTTGCGGCCCTTCTGCACTTTGCGAAATTTTGTACGTTTTGGCTGAAGCATTGTTACTTACTCCGTTACTTCGCAGCCGGCTTTTCAGCTTCGGCTTTTGAGGTCGCTTCGCCGCGATCAAAGACTTCACCTTTGAAGATCCAGACCTTGACACCGATGATGCCGTAGGTGGTCTTGGCTTCGGCAAAGCCGTAGTCGATATCGGCACGCAGTGTGTGCAGCGGTACGCGACCTTCGCGATACCACTCGCTGCGTGCGATCTCGGCACCATTGAGACGCCCGGCTACGTTGATCTTGACACCCTGTGCGCCCAGGCGCATTGAGTTTGTCACGGCGCGCTTCATGGCGCGGCGGAACATGATACGCTTTTCCAGCTGCTGAGCAATGCCCTGTGCCACGAGGGTGGCGTCGAGCTCGGGCTTGCGAACTTCCTCGATATTGATGTGTACCGGAATACCCATCATGCCGGAAACTTCACCGCGCAGACGTTCGATATCTTCGCCCTTCTTGCCGATAACCAGGCCGGGGCGCGCGGTGCTGATAGTAATGCGCGCATTGCGAGCCGGACGTTCGATCTGGATGCGGCTGATCGAAGCATTGGCGAGCCGCTTCTGTAGATACTCACGCACCTTCAGATCGGTGTGCAGGTAATTACCGAAGTTCTTTGAATCGGCATACCACTTTGAGGTCCAGTCTTTGGTAATACCAAGACGGATTCCCGTTGGATGAACTTTCTGTCCCATTACGGCCTCTCTATTACTTATCCGCAACCGTCACAGTGATGTGACTGGTACGCTTGAGAATGCGATTACCGCGGCCCTTGGCTCGCGCACGCATGCGCTTGAGGGTCGGGCCCTGGTCGATGAAGATGGTAGCGACTTTCAGCTCGTCGATATCCGCACCGTCGTTATGCTCTGCATTGGCAATTGCAGACTCGAGTACCTTCTTAACGATTCCGGCACCCTTTTTGGGGCTAAAACTCAGCAACTGCAGCGCCTTCTCAACCGGCAAGCCACGGATCTGATCTGCCACCAGACGGCACTTTTGCGGAGAGATACGTGCGTAGGTCAATTTTGCTCTGGTTTCCATCACACTTGCTCCTTACCGTGACTTCTTATCGGCAACATGACCCTTATAGGTGCGGGTGGGAGCGAACTCACCCAGCTTGTGTCCGACCATATTTTCATTGATCAGCACAGGGACATGTTGACGACCGTTATGCACTGCAATGGTAAGACCTACCATCTCGGGCATAATCATGGAACGACGTGACCAGGTCTTAATCGGGCGACGATCGTTGGCAGCCGCTGCGGCCTCGACCTTTTTCGCCAGATGATGGTCAATAAATGGACCTTTCTTGATTGAGCGTGGCATCTATCTCGCCCTCACTTACTTCTGCTTGCGACGACGGAGAATCATGCCGTCGGTTCGCTTGTTCTTACGAGTCTTGTGCCCCTTGGTCGGAACACCCCATGGAGTTACCGGATGACGGCCACCTGAGGTGCGACCTTCACCACCACCGTGCGGGTGATCAACCGGGTTCATCGCGACCCCGCGCACTGTGGGTCGAACACCACGCCAGCGCGCTGCGCCGGCCTTGCCGAGCTTACGCAGGCTGTGCTCACTGTTGCCCACCTCGCCGATGGTCGCCTTGCACTCTGCCAGAACCCGGCGCATCTCGCCGGAGCGCAGGCGCAGTGTGGCGTAGCGGCCTTCGCGGGCAACGAGTTGTACTGAGGCGCCGGCGCTACGTGCCAGCTGCGCACCCTTGCCGGGCTTGAGCTCGACACAGTGTACGGTACTGCCCACAGGGATGGTCTGCAGCTTGAGGCAGTTACCGGGCTTGATCGGTGCTTCCTGTCCGGTGTGGATCTCAGTTCCGGCAACCACGCCCTTCGGGGCAATGATGTAGCGGCGATCACCATCGGCGTATTTGATCAGCGCAATATTGGCTGTGCGGTTCGGATCGTACTCCAGGCGCTCGACAACACCCGGGACGCCGTCTTTGTCCCGCTTGAAGTCGATAATGCGATAGTGCTGCTTGTGACCACCACCTTTATGCCGGGTGCTGATGCGACCCTGGTTGTTACGACCGCCCTTCTTGCTCTTTTTGTCAAGAAGCGGGGCATAGGGTTCGCCCTTGTGCAGCTCGGGGTTCACCACTTTGACAACAAAGCGGCGGCCTGGAGACGTCGGTTTAAGTTTTGCTACTGGCATCGGACGTTTCCTTTATTTATTCAGCAGCACCGAGGAAGTCGATCTCCTGACCTTCCTGCAGTGTGACGTAAGCCTTCTTCCAATCGTTGCGGCGGCCCATCTTGGCGCCGAAACGCTTGGCTTTACCCTTGACGTTGCTTACCTGGACGCGGTTTACCTTGACATCAAAGAGAAGCTCAACGGCTTTTTTGATCTCAGGTTTGGTGGCGTCGGTGGCAACCTTGAAGACAATCTGGTTGTCCTGTTCCGCGGCATTGGTGCTCTTTTCAGAGATGTGCGGAGCCATCAGAACTTTCATCAGGCGCTCTTCATTCATGCCAGCATCTCCTCCAGCTGTTGAACCGCGGGAACAGTCATGATGACCTTTTCAAAGCCGACCAGACTGACAGGATCTACACGCTTGGCTGTCATAACATCGACATGCGGCAGGTTGCGTGCAGAGAGGTAGAGATTGTCATCCACTTCAGGGGCAACAATCAGGGCGTTGCTCACGCCCATGCTCTTGAGCTTCTCATTAAGCTGCTTGGTCTTGGGTGCATCGACGGCAAACTTGTCGACGACAATAAGACGCTCCTGGCGTACCAGCTCGGAGAGAATCGCGCGCAGTGCACCGCGATACATTTTCTTATTCACTTTCTGTGAATAGTCGCGCGGTGCAGCGGCGAAGGTTTTGCCGCCGCTACGCCAGAGCGGGCTGCGGATAGTACCGGCTCGGGCGCGGCCGGTGCCCTTTTGACGCCAGGGTTTGGCCCCGCCGCCACGAACCGCAGCACGGTTCTTCTGTGCCTTGGTGCCGGCACGCGCACCGGCCATGTAGGCGGTTACGACTTGGTGCACCAGGGTTTCGTTGAATTCGCGACCGAAGTTATCATCGGACAGTTCGACGCTGTTTTTGGATGCACGACCGGTCGCAGTAGTAAGCTTAAGTTCCATGGTCATACCCCTTAGTTCTTGGCCTTGACGGCGGGTGTAACAACAACGTCATTGCCCTTGGAACCCGGAACGGCGCCCTTGATCAGGAGCAGGTTGCGTTCGACATCGACGCGAACGACCTCCAGGTTCTGTGCTGTGCGTTTGACGCCACCCATGTGACCGGCCATTTTCTTGCCCTTGAAGACACGACCGGGGGTCTGGTTTTGACCGATGGAACCGGGGGCACGGTGTGCCAATGAGTTACCGTGGGTGGCATCCTGAGTCCGGAAGTTGTGACGTTTGACCACGCCGGCAAAACCTTTACCGATGGTGGTGCCGGAGACGTCGACTTTCTGCCCGTCCTCGAAGAGGTCAACCTTGATTTCGGAGCCGGCCTCAAGACCGTCCCCTTCGCCATCACCCAGGCGGAACTCACACGTTGCGCGACCCGCCTCGACACCCGCCTTGGCAAAGTGACCTGCCATAGGCTTGCTGACGCGGTTGGCGCGACGTGAACCGACGGTAACCTGTAGTGCTGCGTAGCCATCGCTCTCCAGGGTTTTAACCTGACTGATACGATTGGGCTCCACCTCGACTACGGTCACCGGCACTGAAGCTCCGTCTTCGGTGAAGACGCGAGTCATGCCGCGTTTGCGACCAATAACACCAATAGCCATTATTGTAACCTCAATTCTCGGCACCGATTACGATTGACCGATGCTGAAACTCAGCCGCCCCGGCGGTTGACCGGGGCGGCGACCATGAAAAAGACGGATATCTTACTGCAATTTGATCTGAACGTCGACCCCTGCGGCCAAGTCCAGCTTCATCAGTGCATCCACGGTCTTGTCAGTGGGATCCACAATATCCATCAAACGCTTGTGGGTGCGCAGCTCATACTGGTCCCGCGCGTCTTTGTTGACGTGGGGTGAGACCAGCACAGTGAAGCGCTCCTTTTTGGTCGGAAGCGGAATCGGGCCCTTTACCTGGGCGCCGGTACGCTTCGCGGTTTCTACAATCTCACGGGCCGACTGATCGATCAGGCGATGGTCGAAGGCTTTGAGACGAATGCGGATCTTTTGATTAGCCATATCTTTACTCGATGATCTTGGAAACAACACCGGCACCGACGGTACGACCGCCTTCGCGAACCGCGAAGCGCAGCCCCTCATCCATCGCGATCGGCGCGATGAGGGAGACG
>JBNJGC010000009.1:0-28483 GCA_051747405.1 Pseudomonadota bacterium | reverse complement strand
AAGTGCTCCGCCAGAACGGGGATATCCTCGGGCCGATCGCGCAGCGGGGGGACACTCACCGGGAAGGCGGAGAGACGGTAGTAGAGATCCTGCCGGAAGCTACCCTCATCGGCCATAGACTTGAGGTTCTTGTTGGTCGCCGCTACCACACGCACATTCACGCGCAAATAATCGGTCCCACCAAGCCGGCGGAAGGTGCCGGTCTCCAGCACACGCAGCAACTTGGTCTGCAGCGATAGCGGCAGCTCACCGATCTCGTCGATAAAGAGTGTGCCCCCATCAGCGATCTCGAAGAGTCCCTTTTTGCGGTTGTTGGCCCCGGTAAAGGCCCCCTTCTCATGGCCGAAGAGCTCGCTCTCGATCAGGTTCTCACCCAGGGTGCCACAATCGACGATGACAAACGGCATACCGGAGCGAGGAGAGTACTGGTGCAGGTACTGGGCGACACACTCCTTGCCCACCCCACTCTCCCCCTGAAGCAGAACGCTGGTCTGGGTGGGAGCGACCCGCTGGAGCAGGTTGGTGAGGCGCAACATCGGTCGGGATCGCCCCAACAGCAAGGCATCGTCGCTCTGGCGACTGACCGGGTAGATATACTCACCGACGTAGATCACGTTGCCTTCGTGGTCGAACAGGGGGTTGGAGTGGAGCTGCACATGCTCCTCGACACCGTTACGGTCATAGTGGATATGCATCACCTGAGTCGCCTGGCCGGTCTCGAAGACCGACTCCAGCGGACAGTGTTCGCCGTGCTGGCTGCAGGGTTTATCGACGTGGTGGGAAACCTCATAACAGTACCGCCCCACAACATCCCTGGGGTGTGAATGGCCGTAGTGTTTAAGGTAGTTGCGGTTGGCTGCAATGATCTTATAGTCCCTGTCGATCACCACGAAGGGATCGGGAAGAATATTGATAATCTGTTCACAGGATGGTGGCGGTGCATTGTTGTCCTTCATGCTGACTCCCCCGATTGTGGCTGACTGACATCTTATGTATCACCTGATCTTAACATGTCATAGACTGTCAATATGACAGTCACATCATGACACGTCAAATTTACACTTTTTTTACATTTTTTGCCTGAACGAAAAAAAGCCGGTGGACGGTAAACCCATCCACCGGCGCGTGGGTGCCTCTACTTGAGCTTCATGATACCCAGCGCCTTGAGGATGTACTTCTCGAAGATGGGCTCGGTGGAGCCCTTCTTCATCTTACTGATGAAATACTTCTCAAAGGCCACCTTGGCCATGTGGACCCACTTACCCTTTTTCATCCAGGAGACGTTCCGTGGCGGGATCTGCGGCATCGCCACGAAGGCGGCACCGGTGTCCCCCATATCCGCCAGGCAGATGGCGTTCCAGGTACCCTTCTGGTCCGGCGCCTTGCCGGCGATGTCGTTGCCGATGTTGTGGGCCGTGGCCAGTACCATCGACTCGATCATGTAGCCGGTTTTGGGTGTACCGGTGGGAACCGGGGTCGGCTCAACGGGCGGGATGGCAATGCCCACGCCGATACCGTAGATATTGTTCCACTTGGGGTTCTGCTGGAACTCGTTGACCTTGACGAAGCCGCGTGGATTGACCAGATCCTCGCCCACGGCATTGACCGCGTCGACCCCTTTGAACGCCGGCAGCATCATCGAATATTTGAACTCCAGCTCGTGGGTCTTTTTCAGCTCCCCTGCGTCGTCCATCTCGTCAACGATCATCTTGCCCGGCTCCACCTTGGACACCTTGGCGTTGGTGATCCACTTGATGTGGCGATCACGCATCTCGGACTCGAGCATCCCCTTGGAGTCACCGACGCCCCCCAGACCGAGATGGCCGATATAGGGCTCAGAGGTGACGAAGGTCATGGGCACACGGTCACGCATTTTGCGCTTGCGCAGGTCGGTATCCATGATGAAGGCAAACTCATAGGCCGGGCCGAAACAGGAGGCCATCTGCGCCGCACCCACGACGATATGGCCGGGGTCATCGACAAACTTCTGCCACTTGTCGTAGGCCTCTTCGGCGTGATCGGTGGTGCAGACGGAGACCGTGTTGCCGGCATCGGGACCGAACCCTTCGATCTCGTCGAAGGCGAGCTTGGGGCCTGTGGCGAGGATCAGGTAGTCGTATTTGACCTCGGTGCCATCGGCGACGATAACGGTATTCTCATCGGGCTTGATCTCTGTGGCCGCCTGCGGGATGAAGTTGATCCCTTTGCGCTTGAGGTAGGGTTCGAGCGGAAAAGAGATGTCACTGCGACTGCGCCAACCGACGGCGACCCATGGATTGGAGGGAACGAAGGTGAAATTCTCTTTATCCGAGATCACGGTGATCTCATGCTCTGCCCCCAAGACTTCGCGCGTATCATACGCAGCGGGCAAGCCTCCGGTGCTGGCGCCGATAACCACTACATGTGCCATCTCACTGACTCCTCGGTTCTACGATTGTAATTGGTTAGACGAGAGAAAATGCAATAACCCTGCCACACCACGACGATTTCGTGGTGACGCACACAGCAAAGCAGACGCCTGCGCAACACGGTTACCTTGAGCTCACCCACTCCCGCAATCCGTATATGGTCGTCGACGGGGGGGCTTCCTGTCAATCCCTGTCACAAACGACGCCGCTACCCCGAGTGTAGCTGTCATCTTCTGTCAGTGCTTTATGCGAACCCCGCCTCGCACTACAATATGCCGCTTTCCTTCAACCGGTCCGTGCACAATGAGCTCACTCTACCACTCCCCCCTCTCTGCCCAGCCTGCACAGAGCGGCAGCAAAAACCGCTGGGGTAGGCTCTACGGCAGCAGCTTCGGCCTGGTAGTGAGCCAGGCCGCGCAGTCTGCCCAGTCGGTTGTCCTGGTGGTCACCCCCGACACCCCCACGGCGGTAAGGCTGGCCGATGAGTTGCGCTTCTATAATCGCGGCAACGAAGAGCAGACACCGGTACTCGGCTTTCCCGACTGGGAGACCCTCCCCTACGACACCTTCTCGCCCTACCAGGACATTATTTCGGAGCGGCTCGCCACCCTCTACCGGCTGCCGCAGCTGCAGCGCGGGATCCTGATCCTCCCGGTATCAACCCTGATGCAGCGCATCCCACCGCGCGACTACATCCAGAGCAACAGCCTGATGCTGGATGTGGGGGATACCCTGGAGCTGGAGTCGATGCGGCGGCAGCTTGAGAGCAACGGCTACCGCTGCGTCTCCCAGGTGATGGAGCACGGGGAGTTCGCCGTGCGTGGCAGTCTGCTGGACCTGTTTCCCATGGGCAGCCGTACGCCCTACCGCATTGAGCTGTTCGACGACGAGGTGGAGAGCATCCGCACCTTCGACCCGGAGAGCCAGCGCTCCGAGGAGCAGGTCGCGCAGATCCGCCTGCTCCCCGCCCGCGAGTTCCCGCTCCACGATGAGGCGATCAAGCGCTTCCGCGAGGCCTACCGCAGCCACTTCGAGGGGGATCCGCAAAAGAGCGTCGTCTACCGCGACGTCAGCAACGGCCTCGCTCCGCCCGGTATCGAATACTACCTACCGCTGTTTTTTGAGCAGACCGCCACCTTGGTGGACTATCTGCCGGCGAAGACCAGCCTGTTCACCCTGGAGGGGGTCGATGAGGGCGCCGAACAGTTCTACCAGGAGTGCCGCGATCGCTACCAGGTGGCCCAGTACCACACCGAACACCCGCCACTGCCACCCACCACGGTCTTTCTCGATGTGCCGGCCCTCTTTGCCAACCTCAAGCAGATGCCGCGCACCGAGCTCCAACACTTCGAGCTGCCGGAGGGGAGCGGCGGCGACAACTTCGCCACAGAGAAGCCGCCGGCGCTCACTCTGGATGTAAGGGCCGAGGAGCCCAGCGCCGCCCTGCGCCGCTTCAGCGAGCAGTTCGACGGTCGCATCCTCTTCGCCGCCGAATCCCCCGGTCGCCGCGAAACCCTGCTGCAGACCCTGCGCGGTTGCGGCCTCCAGCCGCGCGAGGTGGAGAGTTGGCAACAGTTCCTCGACCAGGATATGCAGCACGCCATCGTCGTCGCACCGCTCGAGGAGGGGCTGGTACTGAACGAGCCGCGCCTGGCGGTGGTCGCCGAGACCCAGCTCTATGGCGAACGGGTGATGCAGCGTCGGCGCCGCCGCAAGGGGCGTAAGGGCGACCCCGAAGCGGTGGTGCGCAACCTCGCCGAGCTGCAGCCGGGCTCGGCGGTGGTGCATGAAGACCACGGCGTAGGCCGCTACATGGGTCTGCAGAAACTCAACATCGGCGACAGCGAGGCGGAGTTTCTCACCCTGGAGTACGCCGGCGGCGACAAGCTCTATGTGCCGGTCTCCTCACTCCACCTTATCAGCCGCTATACCGGCACCGACAGCGAACACACCCCACTGCATAAACTGGGCAGCGGTCAGTGGGAGAAGGCCAAGCGCCGCGCCAGCGAAAAGGTGCGCGATGTGGCCGCCGAGCTACTGGAGATCTACGCCAAGCGTGAGGCGCGCCAGGGCCACCGCTACCCCATCGACGAGCAGCAGTACGCCGCCTTTGCCGCCGGCTTCCCCTTCGAGGAGACACCGGACCAGCAGGACGCCATCGACGCGGTACTGGCCGACATGCGTGGCGACAAACCGATGGACCGCCTGATCTGCGGCGATGTGGGCTTTGGCAAGACCGAGGTGGCCATGCGCGCCGCCTTTGTCGCCGTCATGGGCGGTCGACAAGTGGCTGTGCTGGTACCCACCACCCTACTGACCGAACAGCATGCGCAAAACTTCCGCGATCGCTTCGCCGACTGGCCGGTACGGGTCGAATCGCTCTCCCGCTTCCGCTCAACTCGGGAGCAGAACCGGGTGCTGGCGGCGCTCGAAGACGGCTCCGTCGACATCGTCATCGGCACCCACAAGCTGCTGCAGGAGAATATCCGCTACAAGCGCCTGGGGATGGTCATTATCGACGAAGAGCACCGCTTTGGCGTGCGGCAGAAAGACAAATTCAAGGCGCTGCGTGCCGAAGTGGATGTGCTCACCCTTACCGCCACCCCTATTCCGCGCACCCTCAACATGGCCATGGGCGGCATCCGCGAGCTCTCCATCATCGCCTCGCCACCGGCGCGGCGCCTGGCGGTGAAGACCTTCGTCCACGAATGGAACCCGGAACTCATCAAGGAGGCGTGCCTGCGTGAGATCAAACGCGGCGGCCAGGTCTACTTCCTGCACAACGAGGTGGAGAGCATCGAGAAGACCGCACGCCAACTCGAAGAGCTGCTACCCGAGGCGACCCTGCAGGTGGCCCACGGCCAACTACCGGAGCGCGAACTCGAGCGGGTGATGTCCGACTTCTACCACCAGCGTTTCAACGTGCTGGTCTGCACCACCATCATCGAGACCGGCATCGACGTGCCCAGCGCCAACACCATCATCATGAACCGCGCCGACCGCCTCGGCCTGGCCCAGCTCTACCAGCTGCGCGGTCGCGTCGGTCGCTCGCACCACCGCGCCTACGCCTACCTGATGACCCCCTCCAAGCGCAGCATGACCAAAGACGCGATCAAGCGACTGGAGGCGATCGAGTCGATCGAGGAGCTGGGCACCGGCTTCACCCTCGCCACCCACGACCTGGAGATCCGCGGCGCCGGCGAGCTGCTGGGGGATGAGCAGAGCGGTCAGATGCAGGAGATCGGCTTCAGCCTCTACAGCGAGCTGCTGGAGCGTGCGGTCAAGGCCCTCAAAGAGGGCCATGAACCGGAACTGGACAAGCCGCTGCTGCACGGCACCGAGGTGGACCTCGGCGTGCCGGCGCTCATCCCGGACGACTACCTGCCCGACGTTCACAGCCGCCTGCAGCTCTACAAGCGCATCGCCAACGCCGAAACGCTGGAGGAGCTCGATGAGCTGCAGGTGGAGATGATCGACCGCTTCGGCCTGCTGCCGGAGCCGGTCAAGCACCTCTTTGCACTGACCGCACTGAAGCTGGAAGCGACCCCGTTCGGCATCATCAAAATCGAGCTGGGCGCCGCTGGAGGCCGAATCACCTTTGCCAAGGAGCCCAACATCGAACCGATGCGGCTTATCGAGCTGCTACAGAAGCGCCCCCAGGACTACCGCCTCGACGGCCAGGAGCGGCTTCGGGTACTCTGCCAACTGCCCGAACTGGAGGATCGGGTGGCGCTGGTGCGCCGGCTGCTCAAGCACTTTGCTGCCTGAACAGAAACCGGGTGCCACATTTTCGTGACAAATGCGTGATAAATTGTAAGTATTAGGACTATAAAAAAGACGATGGGGAGATAACCCCACGCACAGCCAACGGAAGCTCCCCGCAGCGAACGGTGCGAGCTTCGAACATGGAGGAGGAGTAATACATGGCAAGCCGCAGCAGCTACCTACGTTCTCTCACGGCGATCCCTATGGCCCTGATCGCCGGCCTCTACCTCACCCCTGCCGGCGCTTCGAGCTACCTGCAGGAGCTTGAGATGGAGGCGGCCAAAAGCAGCGAGGCAGAAAAGCAGCCGCGCCCAAGCGTCGACGTACCCAGCACCCCCGAAAAAGAGGGAGAGAAGCTGGAGGCGGGCCTGAGCCATGAGCAGTTCGAGTCCACCCTCCAGGAGGGCTACTACGGTAGCTACCTCTTCTACTCCACACTGGAGGAGGGGCAGCAGCAGAGCGTCTATGAGGACTACCAGAGCGACAACAGCCTCGACAGCATCCGCGAATCGATAAAAAATCGCCTCAAAAACCAATAACAGCGACACCAAAGGAAACGACGTATGCAAATCACCCGGCTAGTTACCACCCTAGCGCTGGGCATCGTGCTCAGCCTCAACGTCCAGGCCGAAGGGGTTGAAGTCAAGCTCACCCCCGAGATGGACAACCTGCAGGTCCGCCATCAGGGCAAGATGGTACGCATCGAACGTATCCAGGACCCCAGCCATACCGTCGAGGAGATGTGGGCGAAGACCTCCCGCAAGTGTCCCCCCTTCTGCCCGCAGCCTGAGCTGGCAGCGCCCGGCGTCACCACCGTGGGAGAGGTGGAGGTGTTTGACTTTATGAAGAACAAGGTCAACGAAGGCACCGGCCTCATCATCGACGCCCGCGTAGCCTCCTGGCACCGTAAAGGCACCATCCCCGGCTCCATCAACATCCCCTTCACCGAATTCGAGCGCAAACCCTCCGATCCGAAGTTGGCCGAAGCGATGGAGCGGATCGGCGCCAAACGGCGCAGCGGCGTCGGATTTGTCGACCACGCCTGGGACAAGACCCTTGAGACCGTGGGTGTCTCCACCCAGCGCACCGGCTTTTGGGACTACAGCGAATCGCCCGACCTGCTGCTCTGGTGCAACGGCCCCTGGTGCGGCCAGTCACCCCACGCCATTCATGGTCTGATTGAGCTGGGCTTTCCGCCTGAGAAGCTCTACTACTATCGCGGCGGCATGCAGATGTGGGAGATGCTGGGGCTGACCACCATCGTCCCTGAAGAGGAGTAACCCCCCCCCACAGGCAAGGAGGCACCGGGGGCGGCTCAGCCCCCGGTGTGCTCCTGCATCCTCTCTCGGTAGACGGGGCGGTGTTGAGGCTCCCGCTGGCGCAGGCGGCGACGAAAGCCGGCAAAGCCCGGCTTGTAACCCAGCCTCACCAAGTGGCTGCGACAGCCACAATCACTCGCACCAAAACCCGCAAACGGCAGGCTGGCACCACGCAGGGCGAGCAGCTGCGCTGTCCACAAGTGTTCACGGTTAACCGAATCCAGGGTATACCAAATCTCCAGTAGCTTGAGGTGCGGCCTCAGGTAGTCCATATGCCAGTGGGGCCTCTCACTGATCCGGCGATGGTGTCGGGTGCGGGCCGCCACCCCACCGGGGCCGAAGGCGCTGCCGCAATAGAGATAGTAGCCGGGCTCCAGCTGCACCGTCCCCACCCGCCCGGCAGCAACTTCACGCCGTGTCCCGGCATGCAGGATCAGCGCATAGCTGCCTTTACCCGGTCTCATAGGGCGACCGTTAGTCGTAATTCTTGCGATTACGGCGTTCACCGGGCCGTTTGCGCTGGGTAATCACCCCCTTGATCGCCTCCGGCCCGCTCAACTGCTCACTGACATACTTCGGATTGAGCGGTGTGATGAAGAGCTTGTCGTTCACCACCCTCAGTTGGCGAAAGATATACTCCTCGTTGTGCCATACGATTACATAGGAGCCGTCCCGATAGTAGGCGCCCGGCTCGATCACCACCACATCGCCCTCCTGGAACTCCGGTTCCATGCTATCGCCCAGCACCATCAACACATACGGCTCTTTATCCTCACAACCCGGACCGTCCGAGACGGCCTCATCGCCCTGCTTGAGCTGTTCGACGGAGATGTAGCTTTCCACAATTATCACCCTGCTTTAAAAAATAAGGATTGGCACACAGATAGTAGCAGAGGGCTAACAGGCGGGTTTTGAGCTTCTTGCATAAACCCCGTAAAATCCGCCCCCTGCCAAATCACCTTATGGTCAGAAAAGGTCACGCCATCGATGAAACACTTTACCGACTTAATCGCCGAAGCCCTTCCCGATGTGGAGGAGCTTTTCCCCTGGGATCTCGAAGAGAGGCTCCAGGAGCGGGATGACCTCATCCTGCTGGATGTCCGCGAGCCGAGCGAATACGACGCCCTGCACATCAAAGGCTCCCTCAACGTCCCGCGCGGTATCCTCGAGTCCGCCTGCGATTGGGACTATGACGAGACCGAACCCGAGCTTGCCGGCGGTCGTGAGCGCGAGATCATCGTCATCTGCCGCTCAGGTAACCGCAGCGTGCTCGCGGCACAGACCATGCAACGCATGGGCTTCAAAAACGTCATCTCACTGAAGACCGGCATCCGTGGCTGGAACGACTTCGAACAACCGCTCTACGACGCCGACGGCAACCAGGTGGACATCGACGACGCCGACGAGATCCTCGCCAGCAAATTGCGCGACGATCAGAAGCGTCCCAGCGCCTGATCACCCGCAACAAAAGCCTTTCTGCCACAGAGGGCACAGACAGCACTGAGAAAAACACCGACTCAGAGTGCTTGGTGTCCATGGTTTATCAACTGATAGGGCTCCTCTGACTTACTTTCGTCACTGAGAGCAGAGGGGTCACAGAGTAGCGCTTTCACCTCTGTGTACTCTGTGACCTCTGTGGCAATCAATCTTGCTTAATGTTCGCCCTTCTCGATCATCAGCTCTGAGCGGTACCAGTTGAGCTTGTCGTGGAGCTTGACCACGTTGCCGACGATGATCAGTGTCGGCGGCTTGACCTCCTCACTGGCGATACGCTCCGGCATATCGGCCAGTGTGCCGGTAAAGACACGCTGGCGCGGAGTGGTCGCCTGCTGCACCAGCGCCACCGGCAGATCCGCGGGCAGCCCGTGCTCCATCAGCTGTTGGCAGATAATCGGCAGCCCCTTCAGCCCCATGTAGAAGACGATGGTCTGATTGGGCTGTGCCAACCCCCTCCAGTTGAGGTTCATGCTGCCATCTTTGAGGTGGCCGGTGACAAACACCACCGACTGGGAGTAGTCGCGGTGGGTCAGCGGAATACCGGCGTAGGCGGAGCTGCCGAGCGCCGCGGTGATCCCCGGCACCACCTGGAAATTGACGCCATTGGCAGTGAGCGTCTCGATCTCCTCGCCCCCACGACCGAAGACGAATGGGTCGCCCCCCTTGAGACGGCAGACGCGCTTGCCCTCCTTGGCCAGGTCCACCAGCAGCTGGTTGATTTGGTCCTGCGGCACGGAGTGGTTATCCCGCTCCTTACCCACATAGATACGATGCGCATCGCGGCGGGTCAGCTCCAGCACCTCCTTGGAGATAAGGCGGTCGTAGACGATAACATCGGCCTGCTGCATCAGCCGCAGGGCGCGAAAGGTCAGCAGATCCGGATCACCGGGACCACCGCCGATGAGGTAGACCTCCCCCACATCGCCCTCGATACCGTGCTCGATGGCGTGGTTCAGCGCAGCCTCCGCCTCACCGTCAGCGCCGGAGAAGACCTGCTCGGCGATCTTGCCCTGCAGCACATCCTCCCAGAACTTGCGCCGCGCGTTGACGTTATCAAAGCGCGCCTTAACCTTATCGCGAAAGCGCTCCACCATTGCCGCCAGTCTGCCGTAGGCCGAGGGGATGGCCGACTCCAGCCGGGCACGCAGCAGACGCGCCAGCACCGGCGACGAGCCGCCGGTGGAGACGGCGATCTGGACCGGGGAGCGATCAATGATAGAGGGCAGGATAAAGGTACACAGCTCCGGGTTATCCACCACATTGACCGGTATCGAACGCGCCCTGGCCAACTCCGACACCTGGCGGTTGACCGCCTCATCATCCGTGGCGGCGATCACCAGAGCCACACCCTCAAGATCCCCCTCGGCAAAGGTTCGTTGGTGGAAGGCGATCTCGTCATCGGCGTGCATATCCTTCAGATTGCCCATCAGCTCGGGACTGACCACAACGAGCTCCGCCCCCGCCTGCTTCAGCAGCGCAGCCTTACGTGCAGCCACCTCGCCGCCGCCCACAACCAGGCAGCGCTGGCTGCGAATATTCATGAAAATCGGTAAAAAATCCATCGCTCTCGCTCATTCACTTGCAGCGCCACCGGCGCAAAGGGCACATAGTTTACCCTTTTCAGGCCCCATTAGTGTACTGCTGTAGACCCGACACCGCCCCCAGGGCCCGCAAAGGCGCTGCCGGGAGTGCCAAACCGCCCCGGGAGAGGGCGCTGCATATAAAGACTCAGACACCAGCAGGGAGATGGGGCCGGATACTCGCAGAAACAACAGTGTCATGGCACAATGCGCCGCCGGCGCCACGGTGCGGCTGTTGAGCCGGGTTGTGTGACCACTGTCACGTCAACGCTGCGTGGTGTCGTTAAAATGTAACAACTCGACGGATTACAATGGATAACAAAGGACCACAATGAACGCACCCAACAACAAACTTTGGTTTCTACTGCCACTGCTGTGGCTACTCTCGCTGACCCTGCAGGCCGCTGAGGAGTTTCCGGTCCGCGCCATCTACCCGAAGGTCGAGCCGATTGAGCTGGAGACGCTCTACCAGCAGCGTGAGCAGATGGCGATCTTCGATGTGCGTAGTGGCTACGAATACCAAACCCTGCACATCAAAGGCGCCCGGCATCTGGCGCTGGACGACCCCGATTTCGTCGAGAAGCTGCGCCAGCTGCGCGAGCAGGAGAGCAGCCCCTTTGTCTTCTACTGCAATGGTCACACCTGTAAAAAATCCTACAAGGCGACCCAGCGGGCGATGCACGCCGATATCGACAATGTCTACGTATTCGACGCGGGGATCTTCGCCTGGACCCAGGCCCACCCCGACGAGGCCGTACTGCTGGGCAACACCCCCGTGGACCCGGCAAAGCTGCTGAACAAGGAGAAACTCCAGGCTCACATGCTCGAGCCGGAGGAGTTCGGCGAGCGGGCCAGCGACAACAGCATCATCCTCGACATACGCGACACCGTGCAAAAAAACGCCATCAGCCTCTTTCCCATGCGCCAGCGCTCGGTACCGCTGGACAACAACGAGCTGCAAGGTTATGTCGAACAGGCCAAGCGCGACGGTAAAACCCTGCTCATCTACGACGCCGTAGGCAAACAGGTGCGCTGGCTGCAGTACTTCCTCGAAGAGCAGGGGTTACGCGACTACTACTTCATGAAGGGGGGTGCCCAGGCCTTCCTCGGCTTCTGATCGCATACCCCCCCAGCAGTCACAGGGCAATGGTCTGGCTGTGGCCCTGTGATCACTGCTCCCCCCTCCCCATACAGGCTATTGAAACCTTCTCCGCCCGGTGTTGTCATTGATACAGGCAAAGCGCACCCTCCGGGTGCGCCCTCCCTCCCGGCAAAAAGGAGTTTCGATGCAAAGACCGCGGCTCACTCTCGCCCTGCTCGCCCTGGCTGCGCTCAGTGGCTGCAGCGACAACCAGGGTGATCCCCCTCCTCAGGCCAGCGCCAAGCGCGAACGTAGCGCCCCGGTCATTACCGAGGTGGTGGCCCTGGAGACCGAGCGGGTGCGCCTTGAGGCCGTCGGAACCTCCCGTGCACGCCGCTCCGTCACCCTCCACCCGCTGGCCAGCGGTCGGGTTACAGCCGTGAACTTCAGCGCCGGCGAACACGTCGAGGCTGGCAAGATCCTGCTGGAGCTGGACAGCCGCGATGAACGTCTGGCGGTCGATCTGGCACGCGTCCGTCGGGATGAGGCAGAAAGGCTCTACCGCCGCTACCAGCGCTCGCAAAAGAGCATCACCCCCTCCGATCTCGACAGCGCCC
This sequence comes from Pseudomonadota bacterium, assembly GCA_051747405.1. Classification (GTDB taxonomy): domain Bacteria; phylum Pseudomonadota; class Gammaproteobacteria; order Thiohalomonadales; family Thiohalomonadaceae; genus JAPHTQ01. The sequence goes on along the minus strand of JBNJGC010000009.1, from coordinate 16,216 downwards.
GCTCGGCGGTCGAGGCGGCCCGTATTGAGTTGAGCCGTGCCCGTGTGGCGCTTGAGGACCGCACCCTGGAGGCCCCCTTCAGCGGCCATGTGGGGCTGAACGATACCGACCCGGGTGCCTATATCGGCCCGGAGACCGCCGTGACCACCCTGGATGATCGCAGCCTGCTACAGGTCAGCTTCGCGCTCCCGGAGAGCCTGAGTGATACCGTGAGGGTGGGCGATGAGGTGGATATCACCACCTGGCGCCACGGCGCAGAGTCGATCAGCGGTCGTATCGTCGAACTGGACAGCCGCATCGATCCGACCAGCCGCACCGTGCTCGCCCGTGCCGAGGTTGCGAACCCTGAGGATCGCCTGCGCCCCGGTATGAGCTTTCGCGTCACCCTGGTGGTTGAGGGGGCCCATTACCCGGTCGTGCCGGAGGTGGGGGTACAGTGGGGCAGCGACGGCTCCTATGTCTGGAAGGTCCGCGACGGCCAGGCCACACGTGTACCGGTGACCATCGTACAGCGACGCAAGGGGCGCATCCTGGTGGATGCCGCGCTAAAGGCCGGCGACCGGGTGGTACGCGAGGGCATCCAACGCATGCGTGAAGGTAGCGCCGTCAATGTGATCAATGCTGAGGCCGCCACTGACTCATGAGCGGCCACAACAGCAACGACCTCCCCTCCCTCAGTGTCCGCCGGCCCCACCTGGTGCTGGTACTCAACCTGCTGCTGGCACTGGCCGGACTGGCCGCCATCGCTGCGGTAGAGGTGCGCGAACTGCCCGACGTGGATCGCCCCATCGTCAGTGTGCGCGGCGAGATGCCCGGCGCCTCGCCCGAAACCATGGACGCGGAGGTGACACGCATCGTCGAGGGGGCCGCGGCGCGGGTCTCGGGGGTCAAATCGATCAGCTCCTCCAGCGAGGAGAATAACTTTCGCATGCGGGTGGAGTTCTCCCCCGGGGTCGACCTCGACACCGCCGCGGCGGACGTGCGTGAGGCGGTCAGTCGCGTTGAGCGGCAACTGCCCGAAGCGGTGGAGCAACTGACTATCATCAAGGCCGATGCCGACGCCAGCCCCATCATCCGCATCGCCGCCATGAGCGACAGCCTCAGCGAGGAGGCGCTGACCCGTCTTGTGGAGCAGGATATCGTCCCGGCACTCATCGCCATCGACGGCGTCGCCGATGTGCCCCTGTTCGGCGACCGTGAGCGCACCCTGCGCGTCGTGCTCGACCCGCTGCGCCTGAGCAGCTACGGCCTGGCGGTCACCGACGTAGCCGAGGCGCTGCGCGGCGCCCCCTTCGATGTGCCGGCGGGCAGTTTCGTCTCGGAGGATATGGAGCTTATCATCCGCGCCGACGCCTCGGTGGTGCAGGCCGAGCAGGTCGAGGCGATCATCGTTCGTGGCACCACCCGCATCGGCGACGTGGCACAGGTCGCCTTCGGACCGGAGGATGCCGACTCCTTTGTCCTGCTCGACGGCAGGCCGGTGGTCGGTATCGGCATCGTGCGCCAGGCCCAATCCAATACCATCAGCATCGCCGACGGCGTGGAGCGAACCCTGGAGAGGCTCAACAAGCGCTTCGAGGGGACGCTGGAGCTGGAGGTCACCTCGGACGACTCGATCTTTATCCGCGGCTCGGTGCGTGAGGTGCTGTTCAGCCTCAGCCTGGCGGTGCTGATCGTCATCACCACTATCTGGGTATTCATGGGTTCGCTGCGCACCACCCTGATCCCCAGTGCCGCCATACCCATCGCCCTCATCGGCACGGTGGCGGCGATCTGGTTGTTCGGCTTCTCCATCAATATCCTCACCCTGCTGGCGATCGTACTGGCCACCGGTCTGGTGGTGGACGATGCCATCGTCGTGCTGGAGAACATCCAGCGCCGTCGCAGCCAGGGACTCGGCGCCCGTGCTGCGGCAGTGCTGGGCACCCGCCAGGTCTTCTTCGCCGTGGTGGTCACCAGCGCAGTGCTCATCTCGGTCTTCGTCCCCATCGCCTTCCTGCCCGGCACCGCCGGACGGCTCTTCCGTGAATTCGGTTTCGTGCTGGCCGTGGCAGTGGGCCTCTCCTCCTTCGTCGCCCTCTCGTTGGTACCGGCCATGTCGGTACGCCTCGCCCGCGACCCGCGAAAACCCCACGGACTGCGCCGCCTGCTGGTGGCCGTCGGCGCATGGCTGGCCCGCGGCTACGACTATCTGCTGGCCGGGGCGCTGGCGCGCCCCCTGGTCACCCTGCTGCTCGCCCTCTCCGCCGCCGGCGGTGCCGCTGCACTCTACCCGCAGCTGGACCAGGAGCTGATGCCCTCGGAGGACCGCGGCGTCATCTATGTGCGCGCCACCGGCCCGGACGGGGTGGGGCTGGCCTACTCCGAGCGCCAAGCAGAGAAAATGGAAGCGATCCTCCAACCGCTGGTGGAGCGTGGTGACATCGAGTCGCTCTACACCATCGTCGGGCGCTGGGACAAAAACCGGGTCTGGATCACCGCCCCGCTGGCCCCCTGGGAGGAGCGCGAAACCAGCCATGAGGAGATCATCCGCGAGATCCGCGGCCCGCTCGCCGCCATCCCCGGCGCCCGTGCCTTCGCCTACAGCCCCAACAGCCTGAGCCTGCGCGGCGCCGGCAGCGGCATCGAGGTGGCCCTGCTGGGCAACGACTACGATGAGCTGTTCAAAGCGGCCAAGGCCTTCTCTCGCGCCATCGAGGAGCGGGCACCCAACCTCTCCCAGCCGGAGATCTCCTACCAGCCAACCCAACCCCAGCTCTCCATCGAGATCGACCGCCGACGCGCCGCCGACCTCGGTATCCCGCTGGACGGGCTGGCGGCCACACTGCGGGCCATGGTCGACGGCGATGAGATCGTCGACCTCAACGTCAACGACGAGGCGATACCCATCCGCCTGGAGGCGGGCAGCGGCACCATCAACGACCCCACCGACCTGGTCAACCTCTACGTTCGCAGCGACAACGGGCGCCTGCTGCCGCTATCGTCAGTGGTCTCACTCAAGGAGGAAGGCGTCGCGGCAGAGCTGGACCGCCACGAACAGCGCCGCGCCATCGAGGTGGACGCGGACGTCGCCCCGGGTTATCCCCTCGCCTCGGCGGTGGCCGACCTGGAGCGGCTGGCCGACGAAGTGCTGCCGCAGGATGTAACGATGATCATGCAAGGCGAAGCGGCCACACTGGAAGAGACCTCCAACGAGGTCGCCCTAACCTACGCCATCGCCCTGCTGGTGGTCTTCCTGGTACTCACCGCCCAGTTCGAAAGCATCACCAGTGCGCTGGTGGTCACACTGACGGTCCCCTTCGGTATCGCCGCTGCGCTCTACGCCCTGCTGCTCACCGGCACCTCGATCAACATCTACTCCCAGATCGGTCTGGTGATGCTCATCGGCCTAATGGCCAAAAACGGCATCCTGCTGGTGGAGTTCGCCGACCAGCTGCGCGACCGCGGCATGGCAGTCCGCGAAGCGATCACCACCGCGGCAAAGGTGCGCCTGCGTCCCATCGCCATGACCATGATCTCCACCGTTCTCGGCGGCCTGCCACTGATCCTCAGCGGCGGCCCCGGCGGCGAAGCCCGCGCCGCCATCGGCTGGGTCGTCTTCGGCGGCCTGGGCCTGGCAGCGGTATTCACCCTGCTGCTCACCCCCGTGGTCTACCTAGGCATCGCCCGCTTCACCCAGGCCCGCGCCGAAGAGTCCGCCGCGCTGGAACAGGAGCTGGAAACCGCGCAGGAGCAGTCGGAGCGCTATTAGCTTTTTGCCACAGAGAACAACCGCCGTGTTCACTGTTACCGCTGTGACAATAGGCATTGGCTTAATCACTATTGTCAGCCCCGCCGAATCCTATATCTTCGACACTCGGCTGCTCAAGAGCTGAGAACCACACTAATATCCCACCGCAATACGGCGCGGCTGAGTTTCACCGTTGAATGAGGGGTCGTGAAGCGAGTTGAATTCGCGCCGCGTTTATTTACGTTCAATTAACACTGCGTTAACGCTCGCGCTCCACTTTAACTGGTCGCTCCGTGGATCACGCTGATATACTGCTCACTACAACCACAGAATGGAGAGGATGAGCCATGGATATCGACCCCGCCACTGAAAAGACGCTGAGCTCGAAGAGTGACTCGCTGGAGTTCCAGACCCGCCTCAACCGGGTAATGACCCGCATCCATGATGACAGCGCTTTGAGCGACATCATGCCCGACATCATGCCGGATCTGATGGCCATGATGGAGGCTGAACGGGTCACGATCTATCAGCGCGGGCGCAATGATGCCGAGATCGTCTCGCGCTTCAAGGTCGAAGACGAACTGAATGAGATCCGCGTCCCGCTCTCTGCCACCTCGGTAGCGGGCTACGTCGCCCTGACTCAGAAGACCGTGGTCATCGACGATATCTACAATGGCGAAGAGCTCAAGCGCATCGATCCAAAACTTCGTTTCGACCGCTCCTTCGATCAAAGGTCGGGCTTCAGAACCAAATCCATGGTGGCGGTGCCGATCAAATACCAGCAGGTGCTGATCGGTGTTCTGCAACTGGTCAACCACTCCACCGGCACCCCCTTTGACAAAACCCATGTGCGTAACGCCATGCGGCTGGCACAACTGTTGGCGCAGAAACTGCGTTACGACCTACAGTCGACACGGGGGCCATTCCACTACCTGATCCAGCGTAACCGCCTGGATAGCAATCAACTGGAGCGCATCACCCGACAGGCCAAGGGCGACAACGCCGAAATCATCCGCCTGCTGCGCGAAGAGCTGCTCATCCTCCCCAGTGAGATCGGCGCCTCACTGGAGCACTACTATCAAGTCCCCTACTTCCCCTACGACTCGAATGTGGAGATCCCCAAGGAGCTGATTGCCGGACTCAATGAGGCCTACCTCAGGGAGCAGCGTTGGGTTCCGGTGGCCGGTGATCGGGAGAAGGTGACCATCCTCACCGACGACCCCACCGATGTCTCACGCATTCAGGAGATCCAGCGGGTTGTTCCGGCCGAGAGTTATGTGTTCATGGTGGGGCTGCCCGAGGATATCCTGCGCTATCTCGGACAGGAGGTCGGCGGTGAGGATGGCGTCAATATTCAGGATCTGGTGGGACGCCTGCATGAGGAGAAGGAGCAGTCGACCGAGGTGGCCGCCCCGAGCGAGGAGCCGGATGAGAACGAGGCCACCGTGGTCCAGCTGGTCAACCGACTGATCCAGGAGTCGTATCGGGCCGGAGCCTCGGATATCCATATCGAGCCCGAAAAAGGCAACCGTCCGGCCACCGTGCGGGTGCGAGTAGATGGCGCCTGCCGACCGCTGCTGGAGATCCCCGCCAGCCATATCCGCGCGGTCATCTCCCGCATCAAGGTGATGGCTCAGATGGATATCTCGGAACGGCGTAAACCCCAGGATGGGAAATTGATCGTGCGCTTTCAGGGCACCCCTCTTGAGCTGCGCGTTGCGACCATTCCAACCGTCAACGGCGAAGAGGCGGTACTCCGCATCCTGACAACGGCGGAGCCGCTGCCGCTGGAAAAGTTGAGTCTCACCCCCTCTAATCTGGAGGCGCTGCAAAAGGCCGTCACAAAGCCGCACGGTATCTTCCTCGTCGTCGGCCCGACCGGTGCCGGTAAAACCACAACCCTCCACTCCATTCTCAGCTACATCAACACACCGGAGCGCAAGATCTGGACAGCCGAGGACCCGGTAGAGATCGCTCAGCGCGGGCTTCATCAGGTACAGATCCATCCCAAGATCGGCTTTACCTTCGCCTCGGCCCTACGCTCCTTCCTGCGCGCGGACCCCGACGTCATCATGATTGGTGAGATGCGCGACGCCGAGACGGCGCAAGCCGGCGTCGAGGCCTCGTTGACCGGGCACATGGTATTCTCCACACTGCACACCAACTCGGCGGCAGAGACCCTGGTCCGGCTGCTCGATCTCGATATCGATCCGATCAATTTTGCCGATGCACTGATCGGGGTATTAGCGCAACGGCTGGTCAGGACACTTTGCGAGGAGTGCAGAGAGGCTTACCAGCCAGATGAGCAACAGCTCTACACACTGCGCCAACACTACGGCGAGAACCACTTTGCCGAGCTGGGGATCGTGCCCGAAAACCTGACGCTTTACCGCGCCGTCGGCTGCCCCAGCTGTAACCAAACTGGCTACCGGGGCCGCGTCGCGATCCAAGAGCTGCTCGTCTCCACCCCCGAACTGCAGCGGCTCATCTATAACAGAGCGAATGCTGCCGACTTGAAGACACAAGCTCTCTCCGACGGTATGCGTACACTGCGCCAGGATGGCGTATTGAAGCTACTCTCGGGCAAGATCGATTTTGAGCAGCTGTTTAGCGCCGTGGGTGGGTAAGCCTTTTTCCGGTAGAGCGGAGGTGGTGCCGGCATCGTAACTACCCACTTCAAAAACGAACCGCAGAGGCGCAAAGTTATGAAGCTGGTGTCATAAAAAACGGCAGTGCATAGCCATAACCCTGTTAGTAACGTCCCGGCCTCTATTTTGGTTAAGCAGGCATTGCGAAGACGCCTACATGGACGTAGGTGTTTGAGCGACGCAGGAAGCCAAATCCTAACCAAAGCGACGAAGCAATCTCTTTCCAAATGCAAGACTGCTTCGCCTTCGGCTCGCCATGACAGTCATTCAAACAGCTCTGCGCCTCTGCGGTGAAAAATCTTGTCAGAGGAGCGCGAGTAGTTAGCCGGCATCAAGGTAAGGTGGAGCCACTCTGCCTCACACTATTCAGCGGCGCAGATCTTTCGCAAGTCGAACAGGTAGACAGGACTGCCGTCGAGTAAGCCTATCCCCCAAATCCCGTGGACAGGCTTAATCAGGGGCGGCATCGGGTGAATATCGATGAGCGGAATGTCGACGATATCGCGCAGCATCGGAATCGTCACAGGCTTGCACTGCCCGACCACCTCCGGTTTGGGAAAGACAACAACCGCCTCTCCACTCACCGCTTCTGCGCCATCCCGGCCCAGCAACCGCATGCCAAGTGATACGCTCTCAGAGCCTAATTCCGGCGCCCAGTTTGCCGACTCCAGTCGCAGCACCTGATCGGCATCGAATCCTCCCTGAATGCCGGGCAGTTCGAACACCATAACTCTCAGCGACGATCCCACGTGGAGGTACCTACTGCATATCCCGTATATGGGTGAACAGCTGCCGCACGTCCAGATGAAACGCCACGCCCCCCTCGTACTCGAGCTGTCCGCTGGCAAACTTGGCGACGGTCGGGCCGGGCTCGGTCGTGACCTTCTGAATCGCACTTCGGGGGTAATCGCTGACATCCTCCACCGAAGAGACCAATACCCCCGAGCTGACTTCGCCGTTCGAGACGATCATAATCCGTGACAGGGGATCGATATCCAGCGCAGGCAGTCCCATCACCCGCCCCAGATCGACCACAGACTCGATACCCCCACTGACGTTGATGATACCCAGGAAGATATCGGACACACCCGGCAAGCTGAGCACCTCCTGGGTGGGAAGGATCGCCCTGACCTCATCGCCTGAAAAGACAAAGTACTCTCGCCCCAATTTAAAGACGACAAGTTGCTGCTGCTCCTCTGCGATATCGACCACATTCCTATCGGCGATCCGCTCCCGGCTCTCACGGAGGATTTTCTCGTATTTATCCTCCTCGTCTGTCGTATCCGTCACTTTGCACACCTCCTAATCGCATCAGCACATTGCCCGGTAACTGTATCCGTTTATCAGAGAAAACGCTTTTCATACTCCGGGTAGAGTGCCGTCTCCTCCTTACGGATGCGGATTTCCAGACCGGTTAGCAGGGCACCAAAGTCGCTCGCAAGCTGCATCTTCTTCTTTGCATCGATCTCACTGTCGCCATACTTTTCGAAAAAGTCACCGACCACCCCACTGACCTTCTCCAGATCGCGGGAGAAGAACGAAAGCGTCTTTTTCAGCGCGGGGTCATCCTCCGCCGCTTTCCGAAGTGCCGGATAGAGCTGGTCATCCTCTTTCTGCAAATGCTCCATGAGCTTATCTTTGGCCTGGTGCAAAAGCGCCTGACCCTCCTGGCTACCGGGACCGACCTTTCGGATCTGTGTCAGCACATCAACCATCTCAAGGTGATCTTGCTTGAGTTCTTCAATTAGATTTCCCATTGTTTACTCCCTATTAGTTTCTTGCTCAGTACTACATTAAAAAAACCTAGCGCTCCAGCCCAAACCCAACAACCGTGACATCATCCCGAGGCTCATAATCTCCGCGGTACTCTGTCAAAACCCGATCAATCTCACTGTGCTGTGCACTCCAGGGCTTTGTGTGGATCTCATCGACGACCTTTTTCAGCCGTCTATAGCCAAACGGGAATCCTTTATCGCCGCCGACCTGATCGACAAAACCGTCCGTCACCAGATAGAAGGCGGTATCGGGCTTGAGTTCAAGCTCATGGTTGGTAAATTCAAAATCGGGGTTCGAATCGTGGTAGCCGATACTCTGTCGATCCCCCTTAATCATCTCCACACCTTCGGCATCGGCACGCAGAAGCGGAATGCGGGCACCTGAATAGACGATTCGCTGTTGCTCAGGGTCTACGACACAGACCGCCGCATCCATACCGTCATCGGCGCCACCGTCACTGCCCTGATTCTGGCCCAGGAAGGCCCTGATGCGGGCATTCATCAACTGAAGGATTCTGGCCGGGTCGTGGCAGTCCTCATCGGAAATCAAACGGTTAAGGTTGGAAGAGGCGAGCATGGTCATGAAAGCCCCTGGCACCCCGTGTCCGGTGCAGTCGACGACTGAGATAATAAAGCGGCTGCCGATACGCTCAATCAGATAGATATCGCCGGCAACGATATCCCGGGGTTTCCAGAGTGAGAACGCGTCGATCTTCGACGCCGACAACACATCATCGCTGGGCAAGAGGCCACCCTGTATACGACTGGCGTAGTGGATACTGTCGAGGATTTTACGGTTGGCCTCTTCCACCTGCAGCAGCGTAGTATTGAGCTGCTCGTTCTTCTCAGCCAAATCCTTCAACAGCTTTCTGTTTCGCGCCTTGATCCGCTCTTTTTCGAGCGCCCCCTCGATCGCCAACAACACGGTTTGATCGATATTCTCATCCTTGACCAGATAGTCGCTGGCGCCCGCCTTCATCGCCTCGATGGCGATCTCCAGGTCGCTGTTTCCCGTCAAAATGACCGTCGGCACCGAGAGGGACTTTGCAGCCATTTCACGGATAAGCTCCAACCCCGATAGTTCAGGCATATGGATATCGGAGAGCAGGAGGTCAAACTTCTCTTCCTGCAGACGCTCCAGAGCTTCGCGACCGTTTTCCACATCCACGGCTCGGTAGCCGGCCCCCTGCAAAATATCAGTGAGGATCATTCGCGTGAACGAATCATCTTCGGCCACCAGAAGGTTGACCTCCTCCGCCTCGATGTCGTCTTTGGAATAAGCGTTTGTCGATTCCATATTATGCACCACCAATCAAACTCTGTACCGTCTCCACAAGGTTGGACTGATCAAACCCGCCCTTGACAATATAGGCATTCGCCCCAGCGCGCATCCCCCTCTCCCGTGCTTCCGACTCATCCCGGGAGCTGACGATAATGATTGGGGTAAAGGCGTGAAGCTCACTCTTACGCAGCTCTTTGACCAGAGAAAACCCGTCCATCCTCGGCATTTCTATATCCGTGACAATCAAGTCAAAATCGGTTTTTGAGGCTATCTTCACCCCCTCGGCACCATCACCGGCGACGCTTACCCGGTAACCGTGACTCTCAAGGATCTCCTTCTCGATCTCGCGCGTGTTGAACGAGTCATCGACAACCAGAAGGTGTTTTTCTGATGCGCGCTCCTCTTCAGCCGGCGCACTCACCTCATGCAGTTTCGAGCTCTTGGCCGCTCGATTCAAGAGCCAACCATCGAGTAGAGGGACCGTACCGAAATGGCCGGAGTTGACCACACCGGAGACGAAGCGGCTGTTTATCATCAAAGGTGGCACCGGTTTAAGCACAACCACCTCCTCCTCGAGGACCTCGTCGATGGTCAATGCAAAGGTATCCTCGCCATCACGGACGAGTAGCACCGTAATCGTCTCCGGCTCGCCGCCATCGGTATCGAGCCCCATCAAGCGGGCGCCATTGACGATGGGGATGACCTCCTCACGCACACGAATCGCGCGGCGCTTGCCAACATCGATAAGCTGGGAGCGTGAGGTGCGCAGAATCTCCCTCACACCGCTCGCAGGCAGACCAAACACGTTATCAGCGGCAATTTTGAAAAACAGCACAATGACCGTCACCAGGGTCGGGGGGAGGCGGATCAGAAAGGTGCTCCCCTCCCCCTCCACCGTGTGGATATCGATGCGTCCTTTGAGCTCATCGAAGATCTGCTTCCTGACAACATCCAGCCCCACCCCTCGCCCGGAGTAGTCGGTAATAAATTCGCGTGTACTGAAGCCCGGATGGAAGATATATTGCAGCAGCTCATCCCGACTCATCCGCTCGAGCTGCGAGCCTGAGACCCCCTTCTCTTGCGCCTTTTTTCTGATATTTTCAAGCGAGATCCCTCTGCCGTCATCCGTCAGCTCAATAAGAATGGAGCCTCGCTCCGTGCGCGCTGAAAGGTGGAGGCGCCCCTCCGGCGGTTTCCCCTGCTCCTGGCGTGTCGCTGCATCTTCAATTCCGTGATCGATGGCGTTACGGATCAGGTGGACAAGGGGGGCGCTCAACCCCTCGACGATGGCCTTATCGAGTCGGGTCTCCCCTCCCTCCATCGTCAATTTGACCTTTTTATCCAGGGAGCGAGACGCATCGCGCACCATTCTCGGAACTAGCTCAAAGAGCTCGGAGATCGGAACCATGCGGATGGCAAGCGTGTTCTCCTGAAGGCGATGAAGAAGAATACCGAGCAGCTCCGCATCGGCCTGCAGTCCGGGCGAGATCCGTCTAAAGTAACCCAGCGCCTCTGGCGGCGCTTTACTCTCCCCGCGCCGAGTACCGCTGTCGCCACCGTTCGAATCGCCGAGACGCCGCTCCAATTGCCGAACCTGTTTGACGCGATGCAATAGACGCCCATGAAACGACATCAACTCCCCTACGGCAGCGAGCAACTCATCGATGGTCGAGGCGTCCACCCTCTGGCTCACGGTATGGGTCTGCTGTCGGGCCTCCACAGTCGCCTCACCTGCCAACTCCGAGGGTGGCACTGCACTGTTCTCCCTATGCTCGGTAGGGGTCTGCCTGTTCTCCTCATGCAGGGGTGGGGTCGATGCTGCCTGGCCATCGGTAGCCTTCGCCTTCTCCCCCGTCGCCTCGCCGCCGCCCTCGACCTGGGGCGAACTGCCGACAGAGTCGAGCTGCCCATTGGCAGCGGCCTGCAGCCGCTCGATAAGAGCCGACTCGGGGTCATCCAACGGCATCTCCGCCTCGGCCAACTCGACCAATTCAGAGATCTTGTCAACCGCCTCAAAGAGGACATCGACAACGCTCTCACTCAGAGTCAGATCACCCGAACGGATAGCGCCGAAAACATCCTCGACATAGTGCGAAAGCTCGGAGATCGGCATCAACTTCATCATCCGCGAGGAGCCCTTGAGCGTGTGGGCCGATCGAAACAGCTCTGTGATGCTCTCCGTCTCATCCGGGTCGCCCTCCAGCGCTACCAGACCGGCATCGATATTTTGCAACAGCTCCCTCGCCTCGGTAATGAACCGCTTGAGGAATTTGGCTCTGTCAAACGCCATCACGCACCCCTTATCCGGCCTGAACCGACTGCGAGTCCAGTGCCTGAATGCGGCGGTGGCAAACCACCTCGATCTCCTCCGCACCGCCGGCAAAAACGAACTGTGACAGGCCGCTATTATTGACACCGTGGCGCCTGACGGCATGGATGGCGGCTTGGTAGGTCATACGCGCCTGGCGCTTTTTACCCAGCTCAGCCAGCGCGCTGGCAAGATAGTAGTGTGACATCCAGCACGCCGGTTCCGCATAAGCTGCATGTCGCAACCACGATGCCGCCTCAGCCCACTCCGCATGACGATAGGCGATCTGGCCGAGCAGAAAAAGCGCTTCAAAACGGGAGGGACTTCGCTCAAGGACCGTCAGTGAGTCGGCACGAGCCTCATCCAGTCGCTCCAGTTGATAGAGCAGGTTGGCCCTAAGCATCAAAAGGTCGGTATCGGTTTTACTGAGAGTGCCGGCGCTTTCTATCACCTCGAGTGCCTGCTCAAACCTCTCCTCGCCCATCAGTGTTTCGACCTCTCGGCGCAGCTGGTGGAGGTCGTCAGCCCCCTGCTCGGTTCTGGACGCTTGCGCCAACGCAGGCCGTCCCACAGCCTCAGCCTTCGGGGCTTCAGTCTTCGCTGATAAGCGATGATGGCGCGGTGGTGTGAGCGCCTTTTTTTTCTTTACCGCCGTGCGCGGTTGACAGCTCTGCTCGCCCCCTGCAGGTGTGTGATGCGACGGCGTGGATTCGCCACACTGGAAATAGTAGGTGCCTTCGTAATCCCTCAGTGCGATTCCGCCGATCGATTTGGCATATTGCATATGCCGAGGAACCTCTACGGGGCTGGTGATGACAATTCCGCCCGGGCGCACAAGCTGCACAAGGCGCCGAAATATCGACTCCTGAGTCGCAGGTTCGAAGTAGATGGAGACATTGTTATACAAAATAGCATCGAATTTCTCCAGCTCCGGATAGTCGGAGTGGAACAGGTTGAACTGGGTGAATTCGGCACGCTCACGAATCGCCTCGTCGAGGTAAAAGCGTCCGCCCTCGGAGCGGAAATAGCGATCCCTCAAGGGTCCGCCGTAACGGCTTTGGACTGTGCAGACACGGCCGCGAAAGGAGTAGTCGCTGTAGATGCCGCTGTTGGCCTTTGCCAGTGCGGTTCGGTCGACATCAATGCCGTGGACCTGGACCTTATCCAGGTGCTCGATCCCGTAGCGCTCGACAAAGGCGATAATCACCGAGTAGACCTCCTCCCCGGTGGAGCAGCCGGCACTCAATACACGCAGCGGCTCGTTCCATCCACTCGGCGCTCCGCTCTCCTTTTCAACCGTCTCGAGCAGGAGTTCAAGGTGGCCGTGATCGCGAAAGAAATAGGTCTCGTTTACCGTGAACTGGCTGGCCAGTGTTTCAGGTTCTGACGGTTTCTCACTCACATAGCGTCGATATTCACAAACGCTCGAGCACTCTAGCTGGGCCATGCGACTGCTCACCGCCCGAATGAAGTCGTTCCCCCGGCTATCACCGATCACCAGCCCGAACCGCTGCTGCACGAGCGTCTTCAGGGAGTCGAGCTCTGGACAGTAGTCACGCTCGACACCATAAGCCGAAAACTGCTCGCGCAGCTTTAAGGGTGTTGTATTACGATCACAGCAGAACATATCTTCGTATCTCGTCCCGAAGGCGATTGATGGGAAGCGCGTTACTAGAACAACCCGCATCAAGTGCGGCTCTTCCCATGCCGAAAACCACGGAGGAGGCTTCATCCTGTATCAGGGTAAAGCCGCCGGCTTGACGAATAGCGCATAACCCCTTCACACCATCCGCCCCCATTCCACTGAGAACCACCCCCAGACTTCTGGGGCCGTACACATCGGCGACCGACTCAAGCAGCGTGTCACAGCAGGGATGGTAATACTTGCTATCGTCGGCAGTGTTCAAAACCAAATGGCGAGGTCGTCGCACCGACATATCCTGGGCGGCAGGTGCCAGGTAGACCACACCAGGGGACAACCTCTCACCATCCTCAGCCACCTTGACCGTAAGCTCCGTGCAGCGACTGAGCCGCTCCGCCAGTGAATCGACAAACTCCAGTGCGATATGTTGGGCAACGACAATCGAGCTTGGAAAGCCGGCATCCAACCCCGCCAGGATGGTACTCAAGGCGATCGGCCCACCCGTGGACGAGGCGATCGCCACTACCTCGATCCCCTGCTCTGCGGCGCGGCGCTGAGCAAGCTGTTCGCTCTGCTCGCTCGTGGGTGCCGGGCGGGAGAGTCGAAGCCGGCTGATCACTTTCACGCCCGCAAGAAGACGCATCTGCTCCACTAGCGTGCCGGCATACTCCGGTTTGAGCTTATCCTTGCTGATCACTTCCAGCGCCCCCAGGGCGAGCGCCTTGTTGGCGGCGTCTGCCGCATCGGTCCCCGTCACCACCAGGACCGGTACGGGCTGCTCAACCATCAACCGCTCGATGGCCTCCATGCCGTTCATCCCGGGCATCTCGATATCCATCGTCACCAGATCAGGCTGCAGTCGCGCTGCCATAGCCAGCGCCTCTTTACCTCCGCGCGCTTCACCAACAACGGCGATCTCAGGATGGTCGGCAACGAGCAGACGAAGGCGCTTCCTGTAGAACGCACTATCATCGACGATCAGGACGCGGACAGGTCCGGTCGATAACTCACGCCCCATTTGTGGTACTCGCCACCTCAAAGTTCTCAAGCTGATCATGCAGGTCGATTGCCATCTCACCGAGACGGTTGACTACCTGGCTTGTCTGCTCAATCGAGCTGGCGCTGCGCTCACCGCCATACTTGATATCCTTGAGCGCGATAAGGACCTGTTCACTGGCAGTCTTCTGCTGCTGCGTAGAGAGCACGATCGACTTTGTCGCTTCGGTCGTGGACTTGACGTTATTCAGCGTATTGTCGAGCAGACCGGATGTCTGCGCACTCAGCTCCATCCCCTGGGCCACCTTCTTCGCCCCCTCCTCGGAACCGAGGACGAGCCGCTGGATAGCCTGTTCGGTCTCCTCAATCCGAGACTCGATATCTGCCGTGGACTCAATAACCGAGTCGGCCAGGCGGCGTATCTCTGCAGCCACCACGCTGAAGCGTTTACCCGCCTCGCCGGCGCTGGAGGCCTCCAGAGCCGCATTGAAAGCGAGCAGCTTGGTTTGGTCGGCGATATCATTAATGATATTCATTATCTTGGTGATCTCTTTCGACTTGCGCCCCAGCTCGATGATCTCATTGGTACGGGAGCGGTTATCCGTGGCGATCTCATCCATCTTGGTGGTCATTTCAGCAACGGCATTGGCCCCCTCATGCGTCTCATCCAGCGCATGATTGGACAGCTCGAGGACGTGCTTGGCATGGTTGGCGATCTCCACCGAGGAGCCAGAGAGCTCCTCCATAGTCGAGGTGATCTCGGTCAACGACGCCGATTGATCGGAGGCGATGGCGGCGTTCTCTTGGTAGGAGAAGGCCAGATCCGAAGAGGAGTCGCTGAGGTGTGAAACAGCAGCAAACACCGACTTCACGGTCTGCTCCATATGCTCAGCCATCTCGTTAATGCGCTCACCCAATGAGCGGAAATCCTCTTGCACCGTCGACAGCTCCAGGCGCTTGCTCAGTTTTCCGTCGGCGATGTCGCCGACGACATCGACAACACTACGCAGAGAGGCGTCGAGGGAACGGATCGCCACCAAGGTGGAGGCCATCACGAGGAGCACAATCAAAAGGAACCAGGCGATGCTGTACGACCAGAAGTTGATATCCGGACCATCAAGGGCGGCTTCGAGTGACGAGATCGCCTTCTCGACCTCCTGATTGAGACTGCCTAAACGCTCAACGAAGATGGCAGCACTAGTCGTTCTCTTTAGGCTCTCTGCGGTTTCATCGAGCTTTTGCAGTTGCTGAGCCAGCTCCTCACCGAGCGATTCGTTCTTGGCACGTTTTTGTATGCTCTTGAATTTAGCGTTGACAGCTTCTGAGGCACCACGGACCCAGCCCCGGTCACCTCCCCCGCCGGGTCTGTTCGCGCTGTTTGCTTGCGTCGAAAACGTCTCCAGAAGCTCTGATGCGGTCTTCAGATCGGCAATCAATCGGTACCTCTTCTCAAGATCGTTTGAATGAGACCAACTAATTGCGATAAACCCGACCATACCCGCAATGACTATGAAGCCAATCGCGCTGATCTGGTTCCGTGCCGAAGCCAGGAATGTCCCATTCAACGCCCTGATAACTCTCGATACTATTTTATCCATAGTGTTAGGCCAAATGTCGCTTTGCAGTAAAAGTTTGGTAAGGGTCGAAGCTACTCCTCGAGCTCGACCATATTGAAGGTAATATTCTCAAGATCTTCTTCAAACTCTTCGCCGTACTCGATGGCCATTTCGTTTTCTGGATGGCTTCGCCAGTTGACGGTAACCGTACGCCCCTCCTCGGCCGCTTCATCAAGCATATCGAAGATATTCATCAAACCCTTAGAGGCACTGCTATTG